>JABMOJ010000336.1 GCA_013204195.1 SAR86 cluster bacterium | reverse complement strand
TTTGGGGTCGGAGTAAAAACACCGCGCAGACAACTACGCCGCAGCCGCCTGAACTAGCTGTTCGAAAATCCGCGTCTAATATTGCCGCTCTGGCATCTGAACTTCCAGCCCATCAAGTTCCTGCGTGATTTTGATCTGGCAGGAGAGGCGGCTGTTGGATTGCACATCATAGGCAAAATCGAGGATGCTTGTTTCCAGTTCCTCAGCCTCACCGCATTTAGCCAGCCATGCATCGGGTATATAGACATGGCAAGTAGCGCAGGCACACAGGCCACCGCAGTCTCCTTCGATGCCAGGAGTCATCCGCGTGACGGCGGCCTCCATGACCGTCAGGCCCTCATTGACGTCAACGTCATGGACAGTACCATTACTTTCTGTAAATCGAATTCGCGGCATATTATGGCGTAAGAGACGAAACGTCTCGTCCTTCAGCGATGATGTATTGCAGGTTATTGTCGGCGTCGAACACAGCAATCAGGGAGAAATCGATATCCCTGGATCTGCCCTCGGCCGCAGGTAGTTCAACCCGCGCGCGAATAGTTTCCCCTTCGCCTACTCGTTTTATATTGGCTTGCAACACAGTCCGAGCCTCGGCGATTCTTGCGGAGTCGGTTTCGCCTGGCCACCAATTCAGATCCCAGAAATAATGACCCGGTTCATAGTCACCGATCATCTCCCGAGCCGTCTGGTTGATCTCCTGCACCATGCCTGTCGCATCAAGCACAGCCATAGCTTCAACTGCATGCTCGAAGATAGCTCGGAATCGTGCCTCGCTGGCACGCAAAGCAGCTTCGGCCGACTTGCGGCGCGAGATATCGCGCACCTGGGCACTCATGATGGCCTGACCATCGATATGGGTTTTGGTGATGGCCGCTTCCAGGGGAACAATAGTTCCATCTTTGCGCTTGCCGCTGATTTCGCCGCGCTCACCCATCATTCTGGAAGGCACCGACTGCCGGACAAATTGTTCGACCATCGCCCCATGAGTCAGCTTCGCACTATCAGGCAGAACAAGGGAGATCGGCTGACCCAGCGCTTCTTCCGACGAGTATCCAAACAAGTCAGCGGCTCGGGCATTCCAGAATGTAATGCGCTGCTGCTCGTCGATGCTAACCACAGCATCTTCGCCAATCGCAAGGATGCGATTGGTAATCAACTGTGCGTGACGCAGTGAAGTGATGGTCTCGTGCTCAGAAGTGACATCCCGCAGGATTACCAGGAAACAGATCTCGCCGTTCTCAAGATGCTTGGAGACACGCAGGCTCACCAGCTTCGTGACGCCGAACTTGGTGGATAACGCCAGATTCAAGTAGCGTAGCTGGTCAGGATCAGGATCATCAGCACAGCGATTCAACCAGGTCACCACATCAACACGGCGGCGTTCGGGCGTTGGTATCAACTTTACCGCTGACTCGCCCCGCAACTCATCAAGGGCAAAACCCGTCATGGTCGACAAGGCTTTGTTGGCAAACAATATCACTCCCTGAGTGGTTGTCATCAACAACGCCTCAGGGAGTTCGTTCAGCAGATTTTCCAGGGTGTGATTTTTGAATGCCACTGGACCGCCTTTCAGTAAGAAACGCCGGCTTCATTCAGGACACTCTGATCTGACTTGGCATCCTCCATGGCATGCAAAATGCTCAGATCAGCGTTCACTGGCACGCCGGCACCAACAAATAACTCCCGGGTTCTGGGCGTAATAAGGCCAGCACGCAACAGTGCAGGCATCATCAGGTCTTTTAATGAGTGCACCTGCCCCGGCGGCAAGTCTTGGGTAAGCCCCTGGTCGGCTGCTTCCTTCATGCCGGTCAGGAAGTCGTTCTGATCGATATTACTAACCTCCAGCACTTTAAGAAAACCTGGGTCCATAGCCTGCTGGCCGTCGATCAGAATCTTCACGGCATCAAAGGCGAACTGGGCAAGATCTTCTTTATCGTCCTGATGCAGTGCCGCCACCCTGGGGGTCAGGAATGCATGACCAAAAGACACATGCCTGGACTCATCGCGCATGACATTAAAGGTGATAGATTTCAGCAGGGGTTCATCGGTCTGCCGATACATATTGTTGAAAGCGCCAAGGGCCAGGCCTTCGACAATCATGTTCATACCAATCATGACCTTGTGAACATTCTGCGTGCTGAGGGTGACATCAATCAGTTGTTTCAACCAACTCACCATGGGATAGTGCATGGCAATCTTGTTGATATACCGGTCATAGACCTCCACATGGCGGGCTTCATCCATGGTTTGACTGGCGG
>JABMOJ010000335.1 GCA_013204195.1 SAR86 cluster bacterium | reverse complement strand
CTGGTTCTCGATGATGTTGCCCAGCTACGTGATCACCAACCTGCTGGTCGACCTGGCGCCCACGCCCCACCCCCGCCCGGAGTGGCACCGGTACCCATGGCTGGTAGGGGTCGGCGCGTTGGTGATGACCCTGGCGTTATATCTACTCAGTACCCAGACTAGCTTGTGGGAATTTTATGCCTATTTTTTCTTGTTCGGAGCCTTTGGTCATTCTTTGGTGTCGGCGCCGCTGTTTGCCAATGTTGGCTTTTGGTTTAAGCAGAATCCGGGTCTGGCATTAGGCATCACAGCCTCTGGCGGTGCTGTAGGGCAGGGGGCTGTGCCCTATCTGGTGGGATTGGCTATTACTGCCTATGGTTGGCAAAGCGCGTTTGAATTAATGGCTCTATTGTTTTTGTTAGTGACTCTGCCGATCGCCTTCCTGGTGCGTGAGCCACCCAGTCGGCGGCAAGCCCGACTAGTCCCTGAGTCTGTGGTCAAAGACTTCCCCTTGTCAGACTTCGAAGTGGTGGCCTGGCTCGGTGTTGCTGTCCTATTTTGTTGTAACTGTATGTCGGTGCCGATTGTTCACCTAGTGCCCTTGCTCACCGACAATGGCATGGCGATGGAAAGTGCGACTCGGGTTTTTCTGGTATTGATGTTGGCTGGTGCGGTGGGGCGCATTGTCGGTGGTAAACTAGGCGACGTCATAGGTCCGCTGCCGACCTACATGATCATGTCCCTCGGGCAAACCACTTTTGTATTTTGGTTTCCCTACATGGATTCGGGTTTCGGTTTGTATCTGCTTGCGATTTGCTTTGGGTTTACCTATTCCGGCGTCATGTCCAGCATTTTGGTATGCACTCGCATCATGGTTTCCGCCAAGTTTGCGGCCCGAGGCATGGGTATGACCTCGTTCTTTGGCTGGGGTGGTATGGGGCTGGGTGGCTTTATGGGCGGTTATCTGTTTGATCTCTACGGCGACTACCAGAACGCCTTTGGCTTTGCGTCGCTGATGGGAGTGATTAACCTGCTGGTCTTGTTGCTGTTTACGCTGCGAATACGCCGAGTGCGGCGCACAGACTCCGATGCCAGTCTGTTAGCGGCAGGGGTAGTACCAGTTCAGGTCGCTTAAGACGCCTGAACTGGTGATGTTACGGTCACTCTCGGTTAGTTGACGGCGCGATCGCTGTCGGCCCAGTAAGGCTTACGCAACTCAGTTTTGAGGATTTTGCCGGCGCCAGACAACGGCAGGGCGTCTTCACGAAAGGTCACTGAGCGAGGACATTTGAAGCCGGCGATCAGTCCTTTACAGTGCGCGATCAGCGCTTCTTCCGTGACATTCGCACCCGCATGCAGCACCACAATGCCGTGAACCTGTTCGCCCCAGGTCTCATGAGGAATGCCGATCACGGCACACTGGTTGACCGCTGGATGTTGGTACAGAGCATTTTCAACCTCTGCGGAATAAACATTTTCGCCGCCCGATATGATCATGTCCTTGACGCGGTCAACGATAAACAGAAAACCCTCATCGTCAAGATAGCCACCATCGCCGGTGTGGAGCCAACCGTCGATAATCGCCTTGTTGGTCTGCTCGACCATATTACGATAGCCCAGCATGACATTTGGGCCCCGCATACAGATCTCGCCGACGACACCTGTGGCGACGGGCTGATTTTGCTCATCCATAATCGCCAGATCGATCAAGGCAACAGGCTGGCCTGCAGATTTTATCTTGCCGGCCAGTTCTCCCTCGAAGGTATGGCGTTCTGGGCTCAATATCGTGATTACGGGGGAGGCTTCTGTTTGGCCATAGGCCTGGAAGAAAGCGGTTGTTGGTAGGACCTCCATGGCTTTTCGAATGACTGGCTCGGGCATGGGTGAGGCGCCGTACATAACGCTTCTGAGACTCTGTAGCTGAAACTGCGGCGTATCTGGTGCGTTCACCAGCATATTGACCATGGTCGGGACTAACAGCATGCGCTGAATTTCGTGAGCCTCAATGGCCGCCATCGTGGCAGTGGGGACAAATCCCGGCTGGAAAAAGTTGGTGCCGGCCGTAGCGGCTGAAGTCATGCAGACGATGGCGTCGGCAATATGGAACATGGGGGCGACGTGGAGAATTCGATCACCTTCCTGACAATCCAGCGGCGCAACCGACTGCAGGGTATTGATCACGAGATTTTGATGGCTCAGCATGACACCCTTTGAGCGGCCAGTGGTGCCGCCGGTATAGAACAAGCCGGCCACATCATCATTGCTGCGTCGAGCGTCTTGTATGGGGTCTGCGCTGATCAGTGAGGCGTAGCTGAGACAGTTATCTGGGGTGTCGCCGTCATCAATAAACACGATGTGTTCTACATGAGCGAGCTCGCCGCGGATCTGCTGAATAAGATCAACGAAGCTGCTGTCAATGATGAGCACCCGGGCGCAGGAATCGTTCAGCCAATAGAGCACCTCAGGACCTGCGAGGCGAGTATTGATGGGTTGGAAAACCGCGCCGGCCCAGGGTGTGGCGAACATAAACTCAAAATAGCGATCGCTGTTCAATGCCAGCATGGCGACGCAATCATCAGTGCCAACGCCCAGTTGCTGCAGTCCGCCGGCAAACCGGGCTATTTTTTGTTCAAATTCGCGCCAGGTCTGGCGGCGCTCGCCATCCACAGTGGCGAGGCCGTTGCCGCGTATTTGCGCCGCGCGATGAATCAATTGGGTCATCGAAAACATAGTCAGTTTCTCCGTAAATCAAACTAGTGCGTGAACCTAGTCGTAAGGGCGATAGACGCCGAACAGCGCAAACATAGCAATTTCCGCGTTTAAGAACAAATGGGCCGTGATGTTAGGTGGTGTTAGGCGCCTGAGCTAGTCAGGAAATCGCGGGTGTCGAGCAAGGCGCCTTGTGTTCCCTTCTCGACATTTGAGGGTTAAGTCTATAAGCTGCGCGCGCGCAAGTACGCGCTTCACGGGAAGAGACAAATCTGTCTCGCCCCCTCAAGTACCAGGACAGTCCATTGATCACAACCGCAAACATCACCATGCAATTTGGCGCTGAGCCTTTGTTTGAGAATATCTCGGCCAAGTTCGGTAACGGTAATCGCTATGGTTTGATCGGTGCCAACGGGTGCGGTAAATCGACGTTTATGAAGATTTTGAGCGGTGAATTGGTGCCGACGTCAGGTAATGTTTCTGTCAGCCCGGGCAACAAAGTCGGCACCCTGAGCCAGGATCAGTTCGCCTTTGAAGAGTTTAGCGTGGTAGATGCCGTCATTATGGGCGACGCTGAGCTATGGAAGGTCAAGCGCGAACGTGACCGGATCTACAACCTGCCAGAAATGAGTGAAGCAGATGGCATGAAAGTCGCCGAGCTCGAGACCATCTTCGCCGAACTCGATGGCTACACCGCAGAGAGTCGTGCCGGTGAGATACTACTTCAGGCCGGTATTGATGAGTCCCTGCACTTTTTGTTGATGAGCCAGGTAGCGCCTGGTTGGAAGCTTAGGGTGTTGCTGGCCCAGGCGCTGTTTTCAAATCCGGATATCTTGTTGCTGGATGAGCCCACCAACAACCTGGACATCCATAGCATCAGCTGGTTGGCGGGTGTCTTGAACGAGCGTAAATGCACCATGATCGTGATATCTCACGATCGGCATTTTCTGAACTCGGTGTGCACTCATATGGCAGACATTGATTATGGCGAGCTGCGAATCTTCCCCGGCAATTACGAAAACTTCATGGCTGCCTCGGCGTTGATCCGGCAGCAATTGCTCACGGAAAATTCGAAAAAGAGCCAAGAGATGGAGGAGCTGCAGGGGTTTGTGAATCGCTTTTCTGCGAATGCCTCAAAAGCCAAACAGGCGAGTTCGCGCGCGAAAAAACTCGATAAAATTAAGCTCGATGAGGTCAAGTCATCAAGCCGAGTGACGCCTTCCTTGAGCTTCAACCAAGACAAGCG
>JABMOJ010000334.1 GCA_013204195.1 SAR86 cluster bacterium | reverse complement strand
GTGTGAGGCTGAGGTGCTGATTGGCTAAAATCAATTGCGAGGCGATGGCCAATGCCTGGTCATCGTTCGCAAACGCATGAGCCGTACCGCGGTAAATATTCCGCGAAAACTGATCGAGTAGAATGATCAGCGCCAACTGGCCTTGAACGCTGGTTTGCCAGTGCGGTAGCGCTTGTTGTTCTGCCAAGTGCAGTATTTCGCCGAACTGCGTTGTGAGCGCAGCATCTACCTTGGCTGAACTACGGTACCATAATTTGGCGCGCGCTTTAGCTGCAGCAGGATCCTTGGCGGCATCGCCAATCCAATAGGTTAAGACGGCTGAAGGATTCAATCTCGCTCCTTAAATATGTCGGGCCATTTCCTCGTCACTGAATTCCAAGTACCGCTTGAGGTAATGCACCCCGGCATAAAACGGCAGAGTATCAGCGGCGGCCACACACATTTTGAAAAGGTAGTTGCTGCCCATCAAGACGAGCAGGGCGCCGCCGGTCATAGCGCCGGCAATGAATTGCGCGCCAAATGTGACGACGATGACCATGAAGGAATCTACGCCCTGACTGATGAGCGTACTGCCGTTGTTGCGCAGCCACAGGTGTTTCCCGTTGGTGAGACGCTTCCAAAAATGGAATAAATAGACGTCACAATACTGGGCGGCGATATAGGCGATCATCGATGCCAATACTGCCCCGGAAGTGGTGGCATAGAGCAGAGAAAACAACTCAACAGAATGGCTCGCCATGTCGCCATTGGGTAAAGCGATGTCTTCAGCCAGTTGAATCAGCTGCCAGGGCGGTTGGACATCCGCGGATGGCATCTGATTGCCGACCCACATGGTCAGAATGATAAAGCCATTCAGCATCAG
Source organism: SAR86 cluster bacterium (assembly GCA_013204195.1). Lineage (GTDB taxonomy): Bacteria > Pseudomonadota > Gammaproteobacteria > Pseudomonadales > Azotimanducaceae > UBA4582. Next base: position 1,349 of record JABMOJ010000334.1, on the reverse strand, counting down.
CCCGACAGTCACCAGAAAGTTAGCGCGGGCGCGACCATACAGTTCGCTCACCAGATCGGTACACAGAAACGTCAAGGGGTAGGGCAGTACGCCAACGGCGAGTGCCATGGGACCAATCTGCACAAACCGGGTGATGCCGATAATATTCAGCATGGTCATCGCACAGAGAAAAAAGCCCGCGAGAACCAGGAAAACCCGTTCTCTTTTTTCTCTGACTTCGTCACTCACCTGCATCATCGTCTCCAATAAAAAAACCAAATTTTGTGTTAAGTTTTCGTGGGCTGTCAGTTTTCTATCTGGCCCAAATTAGCATGAATCACCGCGCCGTTGATCACGGGATTTTCAGCCGCAAACTTGATGGTAGTCGCCACCTCAACAGGGCTCACCAGACGACCGAAGGTGCTCATGGCGGCAATGCTGCTTAACACTTCCTGGTCTTTGCCAACATGGTCGCGAAGCATTTCAGTATCAGTAAACCCGGGACAGACACAGGCGGTATGAATGCCGCTGCCTGCCAAGTCCTGGCATGTTGCTCGCATCATGCCAATCATGGCGTGTTTGCTAACGACATAGCTATAGGTGTTGGCGACGGCTTTTTCAGACAGGGTCGAACCGATATAGATGATGCTTGAGCCGGCTTGCATGAAGGGTATGACTAATTGATTCAGCGTGTGTGGTGCGATCAGATTGATATCCATGATGTCGCGAAAATCGTCAGTGGAGGTGTTGTTGGCCGTGTCGCTGTTCAGTTTTGCAGCGTTGTGCACCAGGACGATTTCGCCCTTCTCAAGCACTTTGCCCAATAGAGATTTAAGCCGGGACTCGGCGCTGGAGCTGGACAGGTCAATCGCGTGATTCTCGATGCCAGCGTCAGGTGCAGGACTTCTCGATAAATTCACCACGCGATAGTTGTCGGCAAGGCACATTCGCGCCACTGCAAGGCCTATACCTTTGCTGGCGCCGGTGATTAGCAGTGTTTTCATTTTTGTCTCCAATCGGCGATGCCGTATTGGCCCGGGCTGGATGACACCTTGACCGACAGAGCAACGATAGGGTTTTCTTGCATCAGTGAATCATGTCTCAACTTGTTAAGAAAGTAGTGTGAGAACTCTTCGACAGTGGTATTTGCGATAGGCAGTACAGTGACGTCGCGGGGCAGGAAAGGAATGCGCTCACCGTTAAAAATGGCGACGGTATAACCATCTGCTTGCGTCAAGTTTAAGTAAGGAGAGTTGCTGGGCAGAATCACTTGCTCATCGATTTCATCGCACAGCGCGCGTAACAATTTTTTCAAAATACCATAGTCGAACAGCAGGCCATCATCGCCCAGTGGCGCGGTGACTTTGCAC
>JABMOJ010000333.1 GCA_013204195.1 SAR86 cluster bacterium | reverse complement strand
CCGCTGAAAGCATCTAAGCGGGAAGCCCACTCCAAGATTAGGATTCCGTTCGGTCTTCGGATCGATGAAGAGCCCTCGAAGACTACGAGGTTGATAGGCTGGGTGTGTAAGCGCTGCGAGGCGTTGAGCTAACCAGTACTAATTGTCCGTGAGGCTTGATCATATAACTTGAGCGAACTTGTCGATGATAGTTTGGCGCTAAGCCAAGGTGTTGTCGGTCAGTCAGCGGGTTATTGAAGAATGCTTAAATTCTAAAAATAGAACGTCTTTACAAATACTTATCACTTTTCGCTGAGGACAGCGGACCCAAAAGAACGCTGTCCTCAACCCTTTTGCTTTGATCGAAGTATCGGTCAGGGCTAACGGTTTGCCTGATAACATTAGCGAGTTGGTACCACCTGATCCCATCTCGAACTCAGTAGTGAAACGACTTAGCGCCGATGGTAGTGTGGGAGTTCCCATGTGAGAGTAGGACATTGTCAGGCATTTAATAAGAACCCCCGGTTGCGCAAGCGGCTGGGGGTTTTTTTATGGGTGGGATTTGGGTTTGTGGTTAGTTGTGGTTAGTTGTGGTTAGTTGGAGAGTTAGCCTCTCGGGGTTTTGCTGCGCAATACCCCTGACGGCCGAGACCTTCGGCTGCGCCTGCAGGCTCGTGGCTCGTGATAGACTAGTGCCCTAAGCGCTGGACTGATGATTGTTTAGCCAGCGAGCGTAACTGAACTAATGATCTGGAGGATTAGGGAATGAGTGAAGCAGAGGCAGTAGCAGAAGAGAATCCCTACGAGCGTTATCGTTACTTACGGCGAGAGCAGCCGGTCTTTCAAGAGGATCCAACAGGTCCCTGGACCGTTGCCCGTCATGCCGACGTGATGCTTGCGTTGCGCGATCAAAACACGTTTTCATCGGATGTTTCGCTGCGCCCAGCGGAAGAAAAGCTCATTCGGCCCTCGATGTTGTTCAGTGATCCGCCGGTCCACAACCGTCTGCGGAAGCTGGTGAGCTACGCTTTCAAGCCCGGGTTTGTCGAGAACCAACGGGATCTAATTACGGCCCGTTGTGAAGATTTGGTAATCGCCATGAGCCAGCAAAAAGAGGTAGATTTGGTTGACGCGTTGGCTGCGCCGCTACCGGTTACTGTCATCGCCGAGATGCTTGGCGTCGCTGGCGGCGACATGCGCCAGTTTAAGGCTTGGTCGGATAAAATCTTTAGCAATATCGCCGACTTGCTATTTGCCCAGCCGAGCGCCGAGGTGGACAAGGCTCGAATAGAGATGGATGACTACTTTTTGGAGCGCATTGCGAATCTCAGACGCCGGCCAGAGGATAATCTACTCAGCCGCTTGGTCGAGACGGAAACCGACGTGGGTAAACTCACGGATCAGGAACTCTTGAGTTTCTGTGGTTTGCTGCTGATTGCGGGCAATGAGACCACGACGGGCTTAATTACCGCGAGTGTCAGAGTCTTTGATGAAATGCCGGAAACGTTCCTGCAGGTAAAACAACGCCCTGAGCTGATTCCGACATTTGTTGAAGAAGCGTTGCGCTACTATTCACCTTTTTCTGCGACCATTCGACGCACCACGTGCGCGACGGAGTTGGGTGGCCAGCAGATTCCACAGGGGGCGTTGGTTGTGCTGTTGATCGCTTCTGCTAATCGCGACGAAAGCGTATTTGATCGGCCTGATGAGTTTGTCATCGATCGACAGCCGAACCCCCATGTGGCATTTGGCTTTGGCATTCATAACTGTTTGGGCGCACACCTGGCTCGACTGGAAGGCCAGATTGCGATTGCGTCGATGGTGAAGCACCTCAGTGCTATTCGGCTAGCGCCGGGGGAAGTGCCGGCGCCCGGCCAATTAGGTGGTCCCAGCCATTTGCGGGTCAGTATTGAGAAAGTCTGATGTCGTTAATTCTGTGCGGTGTTTAAAGTTTGTAGCTCGAGTTTGTATCCCAAGGGTCGAGCCTCGATGTTGTACCCGATGCAGATAGCATCGAGGTATAGCGCAAGTACTAAAGCAAAAGGAAACAGATCATGATGAAGCTCCAAAGATTGGCTATGCTCGCGATGCTTGCTTTGCCAGTACTGGCGACTGCCGGCCATCACGAAGGTGAGCGCCAGACTCGCATTGTGATACAGACTGAGGGCGAGTTAGATGCGCCAAAGCTGGCAGAGCTGATGCAGCAGGTACACGCAGATATTGGCACTGACGGTGATATGGAGGTCCACGTGCTAGTTGATGATGAGGATAACGTGCAGGTTCGCAAAGAGCGGGCAATGCCATCGAGTCGTGGGGAACAGGGTTTGCACAAGATCAAAATGGCTCATGGCATGCAGGGTGTGCACGGTATGAATCACGGAATGGACATGCCTCCTGCCGTGGCTAAGTGCATTCTAAAGAATCTCAGCAAGGTAAATGCTGATGCAGCGGCGATGCTATTGCATCGAGCCTGCATGGCGCTCGAAGTTGGTGAGGATCCGCGTGACAGATAAGGGGGCGCCGTGATGACGGGCTTGATCGAACAACGAATAACCTGCCCGTACTGTGCGGAAGCCCTTCAAGTGCTGCTGGATCCGTCGGAGATAGGTCAGACCTATACCGAGGATTGCCAAGTTTGCTGTGCGCCGGTGTTGTTTGACCTGCAGGGTAGCGAGGAAGACATGTTCGTCACAGTTCGCCGAGAAGATGAATAGCGCGAATATAAATTCGCCTATGGGCTTCACTGATGAATAGTAAGTATGAATCACAAGTATGGATAATCTATTCTTCTGGGCCTCAAAGCTGATTTGGCTATTCATTTCGCCGGGTAGCTGGGTCGTGTTGAGCGTCATCGCCGCGTGGCTGGCCTTCGCGGTGGGGTGGCACCGACTGGGGCGGCGGCTGGTGAGTGGCGCCGCGCTGTTAGTCTTGGTCATCGGTTTTTTACCCGTGGGTGAATGGCTGATTGCGCCACTTGAAAATCGCTACACGGCGAACCCAACACTCCCAGAGCGGGTTGATGGCATTATCGTCTTAAGTGGTACGATTGATCCCTATCGTTCCAGCCTTTGGCAGCAAACAGAACTTGGCAGTGCTGCCGAGCGCCTATTGAGTTTTATGGATCTGGCTAAGCGTTATCCCGAGGCTCGGTTAGTTTTCTCCGGCGGTAGCGGTAGTATGCTGGACCAAGCCTATAGCGCAGCGTTTGAGGCAAAAAAACTATTCTCGCGCCTGACCGATCTTAATCAACGTATTGAGTACGAGCGTCAATCGCGGAACACTTTTGAAAACGTGACCCACAGCCAAGCCATGATAGCTCCACTGAGCCATGAGAACTGGGTAGTGATTACCTCGGCCTTTCATATGCCTCGAACGATGGGCATATTTTGTGGGCAAAACTGGGCGGTGATACCCTACCCGGTTGATCATTATGCGGAGAAGGGCAACCTGTTACGGATTGATTTTGATTTCATCAATAATCTACAAATACTCAGTATCGCTGTGCGTGAATGGGTGGGGTTAGTCGCCTATCAAGTGACCGGCAAGACCCTGAGGTCTTGCCCGGCATAGTAATTCAGCCATTGACCATTAGTGCGAATTTTGCAGGCGTAGGAGCAGAATAGCCGCGCGTTTTGTTTGCGTGGGTAATGTCGCCAGGTCGCCAGTTTCTTCGGCGGTATGGCCCTTGTTGCTGCCTAAACCCAGAGCATCGATCGCCATATCCACATAATCTGCAGTGAACGACACATCGGCGGCGCCGGCTCGCAAAGGATTTACGGCAGTGACCTCGCCAAACCCGAGGTCCTGGCTTACGCCACTATAGATTTCCAGCAGTCGCTTGTTGCCTACCGTCGGCGCCATGGCAGGATAACCCTCGCTGAACTCGATCACTCCACTGGTGTGTGGATAGCTGGCGGCGACGATTGCCTGCATTTTGGTTTTGACGCGATTGAGCTGGACTTCACTGATAGCGCGAATATCACCGGTTACCAGGGCAGTTTCAGCGATGATGTTATCCTTGCCGAAAGCAGTGCCGGTCTTGGTCTGATCATCAAAAGTGACCTTCGTGCCACCAAGAATGTTAGCAATGGACCCCGGTAGTTGGACAGTAACTGGACGAATATAAGTGTTTT
>JABMOJ010000332.1 GCA_013204195.1 SAR86 cluster bacterium | reverse complement strand
GCCTTACACCCGCTGATTTTCAAGGCAGTTCTCCTGATATCCAAACGCTCGAAGAGTTGCTCGAGCATCTTGAAGAGATTTATGACAAGTCTATCGAGTGCTATGACAACACGGTGACTCGAATTCAAATTCGCTACCTTTAGTCCTTCTAGCATTCCAACCTAAGATAGGCACTCGCCACGAGCATGAATCGATCCCCGATCAAGGTTGGCGAGTCATGTCTGCGGCGGCCCTGCGTTGAGTACGACGCTAGTGCCCTTCGGTAAGGTTTTAGGAAATTTTTGTTGGCTATTGTTACCTAGCCGCTGTCGGTAAATACTCCTCTACCCGATCCAATGGCAGCAATTGTCCGGATCGTTTGCCCCGCTAAATTGCGTGTATATAATGCAGGCAACACACTGACACTCCTTTGGGAAACCTGCATTGCTGAAACTGACTATCAACGGCAAACCGATCGAATACACCGGCGACCCTCAAATGCCTCTATTGTGGGTCCTACGGGACGAGCTCAACTTAACTGGAACCAAATACGGGTGCGGCATCGCTCAATGTGGTGCCTGTACCGTGCACGTTAACGGCAGCGCGCAACGAGCCTGCGCGCTGCCTGTTGCGGCTGCCGAAAATCAACTCGTCGTCACGATCGAGGGCTTGAGTGTCGATGGCGACCATCCGCTACAAACCGCTTGGAAGGACATTCAAGTGCCACAGTGCGGCTTCTGCCAGCCAGGCCAAATTATGCAGGCAGCCGCCTTGTTGGCGACTAATGCCGGTCCCTCTGACGCTGAAATTGATACTGCGATGAGCGGCAATATCTGCCGCTGCGGTACCTATCCGCGGATTCGAGCAGCGATTAAATCTGTCGCAGGCGCGTCCTCATGAGCGACCTACTCCAAGCACCCGTGTTTGACATTAGCCGCCGGCGCTTCATACAGGCGGTAGGCCTCGGCGGCATCTTCGCCATCAGCACTCAATTGCTCTCCCCGACCCGCGCCTTAGCCGCTATTGGTGGGACCTCTGCAACCACCAGTCAGGCAGTCAATCTGTTTGTCGCCTTCACTCAGGATGGCACGGTAGAAATCACCTGCCATCGGTCAGATATGGGTCAACATATCCGCACCGCCATCGGTCAGATTATTGCCGATGAGATGGAGGCGGATTGGGAACGCGTGCGCATTGTGCAGGCCTTGGGCGACCCGCGTTATGGCGACCAAAATACGGACGGCTCACGCAGCATCCGCTACAATTTTGATCGATTGCGCCGCCTAGGCGCAAGTGTCAGGCAAATGCTGGCGGTCGCTGGAGGCCAGCACTGGGGCGTACCCGCCGGTGAATGTGTCGTTGCGAATCACAAGATTTCTCACACCAAGACCGGGCGGCAACTGGACTTTCAGGATGTCATCAACCGCCTGGTGACCATGGAGGTTCCGCAAGAAGCCGCAGTTATGCTTAAGACGCGTGAACAATGGCGTTATATCAATACCGGTATGGCTTCAGTAGATATGGCTGAGTTGATCAACGGTCGAGCAATTTTCGGGGCGGATGTGCGTCTACCCGATACCAAAGTCGCAGTAGTAGCACGACCGCCGGTGGTTCTCGGCAAGGTCAAATCCTTTGATGCCACTGCTGCCCTTGCGATTCCCGGGGTGCTTAAAGTCATAGCGATTCCAGTGCCGACGGCCCCCCTAGTCTACCAACCCTTGGGCGGTATCGCGGTGATTGCAAGCAACACCTGGGCCGCGATCCAGGGTCGTAACGCACTTAAGATTGTTTGGGATAATGGCATAAACGGTTCTTACGACTCTCGAGCATATCAACAACTTCTTGAGCAAAAAGCCCGCGAACCCGGCAGCGTCATTCGCAGCCAGGGCGATATTAACGCAGGCCTAGCCGCCGCCACCACGCGATTAGATGCAGAGTATTATGTCCCGCACCTGAGTCACGCGCCGATGGAACCACCGGTTGCCACTGCACGAATGACCAGCACTGGCGTACAGGTATGGGCCGCCACCCAGAACCCCCAGGCTGATCAGGCCGAGGTTTCAAGGATGTTAGGTTTACAGCCAGCCCAGGTGGAGGTTCACGTGACACTGCTGGGCGGCGCGTTCGGGCGCAAGTCGAAACCAGATTTTTCTTCTGAGGCCGCCTATCTCGCTCAGCAGTCAGGTTTTACCATCCGCCTGCAATGGACCCGGGAAGACGATATTCAGCACGATTTCTACCATACGGTATCCGCGCAAAAGCTGACCGCCGGGCTTGATGACCAGGGCAAAATTCTTGCCTTTCAACATCGAACGGTATTTCCCTCTATCGGCGCGCTGTTTAGTACCGGCACGACAAAACCAAGCGCCGGCGAACTCAGCCAGGGCTTTTCCGACTCACCGATCAGTGCCCCAAACCTGCAACTTGAGGTGGGTGAGGCGCAAGCCCATGTGCGTATCGGCTGGCTACGATCGGTAAACAATATTCATCACTGTTTTGCCGTCCAATCATTTATTGCCGAAATGGCGGCTGCCGCCCAGCGAGACCCTAAGGATTATCTGCTTGAGGTCATAGGTCCGGCACGACTATTAGAATTCGACGGTATGGGTGAACCCTATCCGAACTATGGTGAGACACTAACACGCTATCCCTATGACACAGGGCGCTTAGCTCACGTCATTCACTTGGCTGCCGCCAGTGCCGGCTGGGGCCGTACATTGCCACCCGGCAGCGGCTTAGGAATCGCCGCGCACCGTAGCTTTCTGACTTATGTGGCAACCGTAGTCGAAGTCAACGTCAGCAGCTCAGGCGAACTCACCATACCGAAGGTCTGGATGGCCATTGATGCCGGTACAGTCGTCAACACTGACACCGTCATTAATCAATGTCAGGGTGGTGCGGTCTTTGGTCTGTCTTGCGCATTACACGCCGGCATTACACTGCAGCACGGCGCGGTCGAACAGAGCAACTACCACGACTATGCGGTTGCGCGCATGGACGAGGCGCCACCCATCATTGAGGTTCAGGTCGTCGCAAGCGATGCCTTGCCCGCGGGTGTGGGCGAGCCACCGACACCACCGTTTGCGCCAGCCTTGTGTAACGCAATTTATGCGGCCACCGGCAAGCGCATTCGCCAGTTACCCATTGGCAATCAGCTGCGAAGCTGAAAGCCCGTGTAGCCGGCGTGTAAACAGACTACCTCAGCGCTCTGGGCTTTCAACCAATGGCGCTTCAATCAACACCGCTGGAGCCGGTCGGTTAGCCGCCACAGCGGCAGAAGTGTTTGCCATTCTACGCCGGGCATCTTTACGACTGAAGTGAGTGAACATGGCCGGCACCAGATACAGCGCCAGGATGGCAGACCCCGCTACACCGCCGGCGATGGACATAGCCAATGGCGGCCAGAACTGCCCGCCGGATAATATCAGCGGTAGAAAACCGCCAATGGTGGTCACGGTGGTCGAGACGATATGCCGGGTCGAGTCCATCACCACTAGCACGATCGCTTCACTGTCACCGAGCACAGCCAGTTGATTTGCTTTCAGGGCTGACAGCACAATAATACCACCGTTGATCGCCAGACCGATCAACCCCAGGGTACCGATCAGGGCCATGTAGCCGAAGGGGTGACCTGACAGCCAAACGCCTAACAGCGCCAAGCCAATGCTCGACAGGCCAATGATACCAATGATCCCGGCGTAGCGAAAAGAGTTAAGTGACAGGACGATCACCGCCACCATCAACCACAGGTACATAGTAAACGTGGAGATAATATTGCCAACGGCTTCGCCCCGCTCTTCTTCTTCACCGCCAAATTGAATACGGTAACCTTCCGGCACAACTATCGCCGCAGATTCCAGCCGTTGGCGAAATTCGGCGATGGCCAGAGAGGGATAAGTGTAGGGCAAGAGAAACCCCGACACCGTATTGACCCGTTCGCCCTGATGACGATTGATGTTTGCTGGCGAAGGTTCAAGTCGAATGTCTGCAACTTGCTCAAGGGGGATGCCTGCATAACCCGCATATTGACTGCCGCTTGCGACGACAGTCGACGTCGTCAGCCGATCGAGATCAGCGCGAACACGGTTATTAACCCGAACCATGATCGGCACTTCCGTTGAGCCTTCCATGACCGAACCCGCATCGATGCCCTTGAGTTTGCCATTGAGCTGCAGCGGTAGGTCCTGATTGCGCATATTCAACAAGGCCAGCTTGTTGTCCTTTGGATAGACTGACAACTGTGCTGAACTGCCCGACAGCGTTGCTGTGGTATAGGTTACCTGTTCAATCTCCGACAGCAGGAATCGCAATTGCTCTCCCAGGTGCTTGAGCACGTCAAGATTCGGGCCTACGACTCGGATCTCGATCGGCGCGGCAAAAGGCGGTCCTTGTTCGAACGGCATGATCATGATGCGGTCTTCGGGAAATTCTGCAATCATGTCCTTCTGGAACAACGGCAGAATTTTCAACGGATCATTAAGCTCACGCG
>JABMOJ010000331.1 GCA_013204195.1 SAR86 cluster bacterium | reverse complement strand
GGATAGGATCGGCGAGCAGCTCGGCGAGACCAAAATGACCCTCGCCTGAGGCAAACCTGAAGCGCGTCTGGTCTTTTGCCAAGCCACGCTAGCCAACCAGTTCGGCGGGTTGCAATGCATAGTCTGTCATCATGTCTGCGGCGTACGTGATCTTGCCCGTCATTTCATGAGGATCACCGTGGACCAGGCGTAGGCAAGCCTCAGCCATATGCTCTACAGGAGTGATGCGATCCTCTGGGGTCTCATCGGTCACCAGCTTGTGATGTAAAACACCAGGCGTAGCTACCAGACCGGGTGAAATCACATTAACCCCAATATTATCGCCATAAACCTCAGACGCCAGCCCGGTGGTAAAGCGTTCCAAAGCCGCTTTACACATGCCATAGACAGTGCTTCCGCGACCCACTAAAGTCTTGTCAGGGTGCAAGGCAGCATGGGAAGAGATATTCAGAATCCAGCCCGACTTTCGACTACGCATGCTTGGCAATATCAGCTGGGCAAGATGCAATGGCGCATAAACCTGCACTTCCAACATCAGGTCGAAGTGCTTCTTGTGGAACTTTTCCACTGGCGTGAAATAGGTGACAGCCGCATTATTCACCAGGATATCCACTGGACCAAAGACCGCTTGCGTTTCTGCGATCAGGTTTTGGCGGTGCTCTGCTAGGGACAAGTCGCAACGAATCGCGTGAGCCTCACCGCCCGCCGCCTGAATGCGCCGGACCACGGAGTTGATACTACCGGGCAAGACGTGCTCGCCCTCCTCTACTGTACGCGCCGAGACGACAACTTTTGCTCCCTCCATGGCATAGCGAATGGCAATCGCTTCACCGATACCCCGACTGGCACCGGTAATGATAGCCACTCGCCCGGCTAGCAATCCCTTAGTATTTACTGTCGCTTGTGTCATCTCTGCCTCTCCTGGATCTAGCTGTGTTGCAAGATTTTGCTCTGGGCTGAGTTAACCTCAGCGAGACCTGACTATAAACCAGGCTGGCGGCTCGGCGCAAAGGCTGCCACGGTAAACGTACAGCATTGGCTTACGCGCTCTACGGTCAATCACCCTTGGTCATCAGCTTATCGAGGCGCCATATTGCTGACTCCAACAGGGGGCAGCCTCGTCATGCAAGATCACGGTACCGCAACAGGGAGACCGCAGCAAAGTCAATTGTCCTGCACCGACGCAGGCATCTGCAGGATTTTCATTGGGCTATATACTGGGCCATACGACGGTCAGTCATTATCCTGGTACGGGCGGTGATGGTTGACACTTCTCGCCAGCCTGACGGTGTTGACTTGGCCGCGGGCGCTGGTTCGGCCGCGGGCGCTGACTTGGCCGCGGGCGCTGGTCAGCGCGCTCACACTGAACCGCTGTTTACGGCCAAATCTTTACTATTTCGCCAACAACAGAATATCGGCCAAGCACGTTTGATTGGTCCGCCTCACCTCACCACGATCGTTATTTTGCTGACCGTTATTTTGGTCACCGCAATGATCTTTCTTACCCGTTTTGATTACGTCCGCAAGCAAAGCGTACCCGGTTTTCTCGAATACAGCGTGACGACCAAACGTCTTTACCCTGAACGTTCTGGCAAAATAGAGCGGCTCAATGTCCGGCCCGGTGATGTCGTCACTGCAGGTCAGATATTGGCGGTTGTCAGCTCGGACCTACCCCAACAAATTGAATATGGTAGGAATGCGATAGCTGACTTCGAACGGCTGATTACTCACCCGCATCAAGCTCGTGACGACTTCACTGCAAACAATAGAATTTTAATGAAGAAAATGCAGGCGCAAATTGATGCGCTGACAACTGCAGGCAAGCTGCAGCAAGAGATGATTAATATTCAGCAATTAAAGGAAGATCAGGCCGCGAAGATCCGCAAAGCATCACTGGCACTGTTACAAGCGGGCCAGATTTCACCATTAAACTTTAGTGAGCGCGAGGAACGTTGGCATTCGATCCGGCAGGCCACCACCGAATTAAGGGCGACGTTGGCGAATTTACAGGCGCAGCAGACCCAGTTGCAGATTACCGTCGCCAACAACGCGATTACTCAGCGAGTCGGACTGCTGCCTATGAATGCCGAAATTGTTCGTCTTGAGCAGAGCCGCAACAATTACCAAAGGGAGATACGCCAGGAACTGATCGCCCCACTCGACGGTCGTATCGCAACGCTGTTGCACGAACTCGGCGAACATGTCTCACCGGACATGCCGATTCTCACCCTCGCGCCCAATACTGGCATCCTCCAGGCAAAATTGATGATTGCGAGTCACGCTATCGGGTTTATACGCCCCGGGCAGGCGGTTAACTTGCTGTATGACGCTTTTCCACATCAGCAATTCGGAAGCTACCCAGGCCAGGTCATTGATGTCTCGCGCCACCCGTTAACGGCACTCGACCAGACCCGCCTGCCACGGGGAGCACCACCCGTGTATCTGGCGACGATTAGCCTCAATGAGCATCACATCAGCGCCTACGGCAAGGCCATACGTCTGCGCGAAGGTATGACACTCAAAGCCGACATTCTGCTTGAATCACGCAGTTTGATCGCCTGGCTGTTTGAGCCGCTGTTCATTATGCGTGGCCGAGGTAGTTCCTGATGCAACTTCTCCGGACCTTGCATTTAGGCGGTCGTCGACAATTGCCTATTGTGCTCCAGGCAGAATACTCAGAATGCAGCCTTGCCTGTCTCGCTATGGTCGCCGCCTACCATGGCCAGCAAGAAAGCTTATTGAGTTTGCGCGAACGCTTCCAGACCAGTCAACAAGGGGTCAATCTGCAGCACTTAATGAAGATGGCCAGTCGTTTCTGCTTGACTACCCGGGCACTGCGATGCGAGATCGACGAAATTTATAAACTCGAGCTACCGGTGATTATTCACTGGGACTTCAACCACTTCGTGGTCGTCGCCCGAGCCAGCCGCACCAGCATCACGATTCACGACCCAGCACTGGGAAAGCGAAAGTATAGCTTGAGTGCTGCTGCCCACCACTTCACAGGTATTGCTCTGGAACTCTCCCCCGACGCGCAATTTAAAGCCAGCGACAGCCGTGCAAAGCTATCCTTAAGGCAGTTCTTGGGTAACTTACCAGGGATGGTACCCATACTCGCGCAGATTCTATTTTTATCCGTGATCTTGCAATTTGTCGCCCTGGCCAGCCCGTTCTACATGCAACTCGTCGTCGACGATGTATTGGTCAAACAGGATGTAGACCTGTTGATATTATTAGCCACCGGCTTTTTGGCGATCACCTTAATCTCGCTGATTACCCAAGCAATTCGCGGTTGGACGAGTATCTACCTAACGAACCAACTTTCCCTTAAGTTTGGTAGCCGCTTGTTTCACCGACTGCTGAGCCTCAAAGGCGATTATTTTATGAAACGCCACTTAGGTGATATCGTTTCACGCTTCACTTCTCTGCGACCGGTGCAGGAGTTTCTCACCAGTAGCGCCATCACGGTTTTATTAGACAGCGTCATGGCCTTAAGCACACTCACGATGATTCTAATCTACTCACCGTTATTGGCGGGTGTCGTGGTGCTGGCACTACTCCTGTACCTGGCGAGTCAAATGGCGTTCTACTTGCCCACAAGGGATAGGTCTCACGAACAAATCACAGCCAATGCCAAGCTTGACTCGAATTTCATGGAGTCCATTCGGTCCATCAACGCTATCAAGCGCTTTGGCGCCGAACAACAGCGCGAAAGTGAATGGCAAAACCGCTTCAATGAAGTGATCAACGCCAACATTCGTCTCAGCTGGCTGTCCTTGGCACGAGACGTTCTGAATAATGGTATCTCTGGCATATCACAGATACTCGTCATATTTTTAGGAGCCAAACAGGTTCTCAGTGGTCACATGAGTATCGGTATGCTGTACGCATTTATGGCTTATCGCAGCCATCTCGTCAGTGCTGCAACCTCACTGGTCAACGAGTTGATACGATTTTTGATGCTCTCATTACATCTTGAGCGTTTGAGCGATATCCAATTAGCCGCAACCGACACGCCGCGATCAATGCAAGCAGCACCGGCCATCAGCGGACGAATTCGACTCGACGGTGTGGGCTTTCGTCATACCGATGATCAACCCTGGATTCTGCAACATATCGAACTGGACATTCAACCCGCAGACCGCCTCTGTATTCTCGGGCCTTCTGGCTGCGGTAAATCAACCTTGCTGAATGT
>JABMOJ010000023.1 GCA_013204195.1 SAR86 cluster bacterium | reverse complement strand
TGGCTGATGTGCTGCCATCGAGAAAGCAGCCGGGGGTGCGCGCCCGGATGTCATCCTGCGAGCGGATTCATGATCGCACACAGTTACAGGGTTATGTGGAGAACACGGGCAACACCGACTTGTCCTTTGTGACGGTCACCGCCATGTGGAAGGATAAAAATGGCTTGGTGATTGAATCAGCGATTATATATGCGGTCAGGGACAAAGTGCTCGCACCCGGTGAGCGACGTGAGTTCGAAGCATCTTCAGAGAAAGACCGGGCAGCGCGCTGTAATGTGGAGCTACTAGACTGGTGGGCCTAAGGTTGACTTTGCGACCCAAGCCAATCTAGAACAGCACGCGAGTCCTTAGCGTGCCGTCAATTTCCTGAAGTTTTGCCAGGGCAATAGCACTGTATTCCTCATCGATATCTGTCACGACGTAACCCACGTCCTGGACTGTTTGCAGGTATTGGGCGCGAATGTTGATCCTATGATCAGCGAAGAAGTTATTGATTTTCGACAGTACCCCAGGAACATTCTGGTGGATATGCAGAATTCGATGGCCGCCAGGGTGGGCTGGCAGGGTCACTTCCGGGAAATTAACGCTTGAGAGGCTCGTGCCGTTATCAGAGAACTTGATCAGCTTCTCGGCAACCTCGACACCAATCTTGTCTTGAGCCTCCATGGTGCTGCCGCCTACGTGAGGTGTCAGGATGCAGTTACTAAAGGCTCGTAGCGGTGAGATAAATTCTTCCTTGCCCGATTTAGGTTCGCTGGGGAATACGTCGATGGCGGCACCCGCCAAGGCTCGATTTTCCAGTGCCGTGGCCAGTGCATCGATATCCACGACAGTACCCCGTGAAGCATTAATCAAAACGGCGCCGGGTTTCATTTGGGCGAGCTGCTCCGGCCCCATCATCATCCGGGTATTACTATCCTCAGGGACATGCAGGGTGACGACATCACTGGCGGCGAGCAGATCTTTGAGACTGCTGGTTTGGGTGGCGTTACCCAGTGGCAGCTTGTTGACCGCGTCATGAAATAACACGCGCATGCCGATGGACTCGGCAAGTACGCTGACCTGTGTGCCGATGTTGCCATAACCAACGATGCCCAAGGTCTTGCCTCGAATTTCATAGGAACCGACGGCTGACTTGAGCCATTTCCCCTCATGGGCCAGGGCATTTTTTTCCGGGATGCCGCGAAGCAGCAGAATCGCCTCGGCGATCACCAGTTCGGCGACACTACGGGTGTTGGAAAAAGGTGCGTTGAAAACTGCGATGCCGCGAGTCAACGCCGTCAGCAGATCAACCTGATTGGTGCCGATACAAAAACAACCGATGACCATCAGCTTATTGGCTGCGGCCAGAACTTCAGCATTGAGTTGGGTCCGTGAACGGATGCCGACGATATGGGCGCCCTTGATGGCTTGGATCAGCTCTTCTTGGCTGAGCGCGCCGGCGTGGCTTTCAATCTGGGTGTAGCCGGCGTCTGAAAATGCGTCGATGGCCGATTGATGAACCCCTTCCAGCAACAATATTTTGATTTTAGCCTTGTCAAAGGATGTCTGTTTCATTGATTCGACCGCTGGTGGACTTTAAGGGCTGCATGTTAATGATTATTGTGCAGGAAGAACAGTAGACAAACGGGCAGTTCAGCACGAACAGCCCCGTCTAGCTTGTTAAGGCTTCTTGAACAGCAATGTAAAGCGGTCGGTGTTGCCGGTGACCGTCTTGCGTCCTACCTCATAGCGTAGTTCATCGTCGAGTCGGAAATGCAGGTCGCTGTAGTCCACGAATTCAAAGCCAGCCGCCTCAACTTCTTTGATAACCAGGACTGGGTCAATTCGACGCCGAAGCTCATAGTCTGTGGGCTGCATATGTCGCTGGGTGTGATCGACAACGCCGTATAGGCCGCCAGATTTGAGCGCCTCAAAGGCGGCCTTATTGATATTGTCCCGACCTGTCTTAGTAAAGTTATGCATATTTCGAAAGGTCAGGACCATATCCAGTTGCGTAATACCAAAGCTGAATGTCGACACACTGGAACGATTCTCGCCTTCTAAACGAGAGAAGTTGGCTCG
>JABMOJ010000330.1 GCA_013204195.1 SAR86 cluster bacterium | reverse complement strand
GACCCGTGGCCTCACAAGTGAAGGCATACAGAGCCCAGGTCGTGTATTGCTTGGTGGTGCCCAGCAGGCAACTGGCCATCAGGTTGACCCGCGCATATCGCTTTGGGTCAGTCTTATAGTATTCCGCTGACGTAACTCCATAAAGCTCGTTCAGGATATCCAAACCCAACATGTGAACAGACGCCGTGGTGTGAACGGTATCCGTCGGGGCAGGCTCGGCAAACCTGGCGTCATAGTGTCCCGCAATCGTATCATCAATGAGCGTTCGGAGTTCTTGTTTTGCCTCTGCGTCGCCGGATTGCCAACGCGACAGCAAGTGTAATCCTACGGGGAATTTAAGATAGTCGGTCATCGGTATTGTCCTGATTGTGCGTCGATGTCTCCCATGGGTCAACAACGGCCCAAATTACCAACCCAGAATAAGGTCCGTTATGCCCCCTGACAACGGACGTTCCAACAAAGAAGGTCCGTTAAGCGCATAAAAGCCGACGTTATCGGGCGGTGGTCAGAACTTCGCTTCATAACCATTAGCAGACACCGAAGGAAGATGCCGCATGTCAGTTCTGAGCTCTTTGCGGACTATGCTGTCGGGGGAAATTATATGATCTTTGCCGCCATGGAAATGAAACCGTTAACTAATGAACTCGTATCTTCAGGGTGACTATAGGCGGCAATACGGATTTCTCCCAACTCGGGAAGCCCTTCATTCTTGCCAAGCACCCGATAGTCCTTTTCGAGCGCCCTGACGGGCATAACCGAAATAGCAAGATCTGCCCGTAAAGCTGCACGAACACCTGTCGGGCTAAGGCAATTCACGGCCATGCGCCAAGATCGCTCCATTTCATCTAATGCTGTCAGCGCTCGCTTTCGATACTCACAGCCAATTGGCATAAACGCCAATGGCAATGGAGCCTCAGCATCCACATGCATTTGGGGGCCTGCAACCCATGCAAGGTCGTCCGCGCAGATCAGCGTCCTGCCCTCAGATTTTGCCTGATCCGTGATAATCGCTAAATCCAGTTCACGCTGTTCGATTAATTCCAACAGTTTCGGGCTACTTCCGCAAATTACGGTTAATTCTACAGCAGGGTATCTTGAGGCAAACAACGACAACACTCGTGGAAGGATGGATATCGCATACGTCTCGGTTGTGCCCACGCTGAAAGCCGTGCGGGTGCTTTCCTCTCGCAGGTCGCTCAAGGCAGCCGCATTCAATCGAAGCATTTGATGCGCGTGGGCCAATAACTTCTCGCCCGCAAGCGTTAGAGACATGGGCTTGCCGCGCCCACGGTTGAACAAGGACTGTCCAGTCGTTTCCTCAAGCACCCTAATCTGAGCACTTATCGCCGACTGCACTCTACCAACCCGCAGGCCGGCCTCAGAGAAATTGAGTGTGTCAGCGGCCACTGCAAAGCTTCGTAATTGATCGAGATCAAGGAACATAAATCATGTTAGATGATTTATGTGATCATTAAAAATCATTTTTTATTATTTATGGTGACACCTAAACTCTCCTGAACAAGGAGATTAGACATGGTTCCAGCTTTCCGAGAAAACATAGCCAGCCTCAAGATGATCATCGCAATGGCTTTGGCCGGCAGCATTGGAATATTCGTTGTCGAGAGCGGTGAACCTGCACTTATAATCGTATTCTACCGATGCCTAATTGGTGGCGGAGTACTACTGATCTATTGTCTCCTCGCCCATCGCGGCCACTTTGCTCAACTCGCCATGCGTTCTTTTTTTCTGATGTGCCTCAGTGGGATTACCATGGCAGCCAATTGGGTGTTGTTCTTTATGGCCTACAGTCATGCTTCAATCTCCATGGTCACCACGGTGTATCATGTCTATCCCTTCGCTCTGCTGTTTGCCTCTGCCGTAATTTTTTGTGAAAAAATAACCGCTCATTCGGTCGGGTGGGCCGTTTGCGCATTCGCTGGAGTGGTATTTGTTGCCATGGGGCCAGAACAAGGTGCAGCAATGAGTTCCGTCGGCCTTGGACTGACCCTGGCCGCGATGTTCTGCTACGTGGCCACCCTGCTGATCACGAAACACCTCACTGACATGCCGGCCAGCCTCCTGTCGGTCGTGCAGCTCCTGGTAGGCGCTGCTATTTTACTCCCGCTGGCTGGCTTTGGCAGTCTCCAAGTTAATGGCGATAGTTGGAAATTCTTGCTGATCATCGGCGTTGTACATACCGCTATACTATATGTACTGCTATACGGCGCGGTACAGTCGCTCGAAAGCAACCGCATCGCGATCTTATCATTTCTTTACCCGTTAACTGCACTGGGGTTCGACGTGTTGGTCTATGACGTGCGTCCTACTGTAATGCAGGTGACAGGACTTATCATGATCATCCTCGCATTTCTGGGCGATCGTTTTAAATTATTTAAGTCGAAGACTGCCTGCACTGAATGATGGTTACTCCTTTGGCGGCGCCAAACGAGATTATCAACTTTGTCCGTGGAGTTGCCGTTACTCACCGAACAATCCATGTCCGTTTTTCTGGGACCACCTCAGTCAAATATTTAAGCATGTGTTGCTATTCTGTAGCTAGAAAAACGAAAGCGAGCCAAGGGACTCGCTAACTCATTGAAAAGATGGTGGGCGCGACAGGGATTGAACCTGTGACCCCTGCCGTGTGAAGGCAGTG
>JABMOJ010000329.1 GCA_013204195.1 SAR86 cluster bacterium | reverse complement strand
TTCTAAACAACTTCTAAACAACTTCTAAACAACTTCTAAACAACTTCTAAACCGACGCCAAACACTTTTCACAACATTGAGGCATCATCAGAACTGCGGCGTGCTTTACAGGCCTAATTTGCCGCCAATCTATCGTTTGTTGCGCATTATTCCCAGCGTTTTTTTAATTTTGCGACTCAGACTCAGCCGCTGGCACGTCGACGGTGGGCAATTCCGAGTCTTGGCTCTGCGCCGCAGGCTTCAGACCTGGCAGCTCTCGAGCAGCCCCATCGATCAACTGCTCGATGACAGGCATGCCGACGATATTGGAGGATTCAGACTTAGCCTTGGCAAAGAAGGCTAGGCCGAAACTGGTCAGGAAGAACAAAATCGCGAGACCTGTAGTCGCACGAGTCAAAAAACTACCGGCGCCGCCACTACCAAACACCGTCGCAGAAGCGCCGCTGCCGAAACCAGAACCCATGTCAGCGCCCTTACCTTGCTGAATCAACACGAGGCCAATAATGGCCAGTGCCGCCAAGACATGAATCACTAATACAATTGTTTCAAGAACTTGAAGTTCCATAATAATACCAAATCCAAATTTATACGGCTGCCCGACATATGCGCAGGAAGTCGTCTACCTTCAGCGATGCTCCGCCTACCAGCGCTCCATCAATATTTTCCTGAGCAAACAAATCAGCGGCGTTTTCGCCATTTACACTACCGCCGTAGAGCAACTGAATATTTTGCGAAAGACTCTCATCTTGCTTTGCCAGGTACTGTCGTATTTGAGCATGCACCCGTTCTGCCTGCTCTGGTGTTGCACTTTCACCCGTCCCTATTGCCCACACTGGCTCGTAGGCGATAATACTGTGACGAAGAGCAGTCACACCCACCTGACGGATCACGGCATCTAATTGCCGCTGAACCACTGCAAAGGTCTCATCAGCCTGGCGCTGCGCCAACGACTCGCCGATACAAATCACCGGCGTCAGACCACTACTCAAACACTTTTCAACCTTTAACCCGACCTGCGCATCGGATTCACCAAACAAACTGCGGCGCTCCGAATGCCCTACCAGCACATGACTACAGCCAAACTCAAGCACCATGGCGGCAGACACTTCACCTGTGTAGGCGCCGCTGTCGTGCCAATCAAGGTTTTGAGCGCCCAAGCCTATGCTCGAGCCCACCAACTGCCGCTGCAGCTGATCAAAAAATATCACGGGTGGGCAAATCAGTGTTTGGCACGGCATTGTACCCTGTTCAAGCAAACCCTCAACCAGCGCTGCAACGCTTGCTCGACTGCCATGCATTTTCCAGTTACCCGCAACCAGAAATTTTCTCACAAGTCACGCTCGCGAGCGCGGCGGCACAGCTTAACGACTTTATTTTCAAGTTTCAACATAGGCCTGATTTAAGTTGCCCCCGCAGTCGCGACGATGCCAGCCAACTCTTCCGCCAGCCCGTCAACCAGCGCTAGATCTTCACCCTCGATCATGACGCGCACTAAGGGCTCAGTGCCGGAGGCACGCAATAATACTCGACCCCGACCTTGCAGTCGCGTTTCGATATGCTTCACACCCGCCAAAACCGCAGGCGCAGACAGCACCGTTGCGGGGCAGGGAACATTTATCATCCGCTGCGGTAACTTCGTCATTTTCTGCTTCAGCTCACGTAATGATTTGCCGGATTCAACCATGGCGGCAACGACTTGCAGCGCCGCCACAATACCATCACCGGTACTGGTCACATTCAGACACAACAGATGCCCCGAAGACTCGCCACCCACTTGCCAACCTCGCCGCTCAAGCTCTGCCAAGACATATCGATCGCCGACAGCAGCACGCACAAAGGGTATACCTTGCGCCAGTAATGCCTGCTCCAACCCAAGGTTGCTCATCAGCGTACCGACGACCCCACCACCAAGATGGCCTTGTTGCTGCAGATAAGAGGCAACGATATATAACAGCTCATCACCGTCAACAATCTCACCGAGCTCATCAACCATGATGAGACGGTCTCCATCACCGTCCAGGCCAATACCAAAGTCCGCGCCAACCTCAAGCACCTTGGCCTGCAGCCCTTGCGGATGAGTAGAGCCTACATTGTCATTAATATTCAGACCATTGGGAGAAACGCCAATCTCAATCACATCAGCACCTAACTCTCGAAAGACACTGGGCGCGATATGATAGGTCGCACCATGCGCGCAATCGACGACAAGCTTCAAACCTTTCAGATTATGGCTTGAGCTGAAGCAACTCTTACAGAATTCGATATAGCGACCTGCGGCGTCGTTAATTCTCGAAACCTTACCGATTCGGTCAGACTCGACCGTGGCCATGGTCTCCCCTAGCTTAGCCTCAATGGCATACTCAACGGCGTCGTCGAGTTTGCGCCCCTGCCCACAGAAAAATTTAATGCCATTATCATAGTAGGGATTATGGGAGGCGCTAATCACAATACCCGCCTGGGCGTTGAAGGTGCGGGTCAGGTAGGCAATGGCGGGGGTCGGCATCGGGCCGAGCAAAGACACATCAACACCGGCTGAAGACAAACCAGCCTCCAGAGCCGATTCGAACATATAACCGGAAATGCGGGTATCTTTACCAATGAGTATGCGGCCTCGGCCCATCTCAGAAAAAACTTTGCCGGCAGCCCAGCCCAACTTCAGCATGAATTCCGCCGTAATGGGCGATTCACCCACCCGACCGCGGATGCCATCTGTACCAAAATACTGTTTAGTCACTCACACTACCCTTCGTCAACATGAATTATTGGTCGCCGAGACCTTCGCCCTGAATAGCTTTAACGATTCGCAGAGCTTGCACTGTCTCGGCAACGTCATGGACCCGCAACAGACTAGCTCCCTTCATATACGCCATCAGCGCACCTGCAACGCTGCCCTGAAGTCGATCCACGGTCAGGTCGCCAAGAACCTGGCCAATAGTACTCTTTCGTGACAAGCCGACCAAGATGGGACAGTCAAACATCATAAACTCATCTAAACGATTGATCAGCTGTAGATTATGCTCCATGGTTTTCCCAAAACCAAAGCCAGGATCGAGAATGATCCTTGCCCTAGGGATGCCTGCGGCTTCACAAGCCAGTATTCGAGCTTCGAAAAATCCGCAAATTTCCACCAACAGATTGCCATAGGTCGGGGCGAGCTGCATGGTCTGCGGGTCACCCTGCATGTGCATGAGACAGACGGGCAAGCCCGTCGCCGCGGCTGCCGCCAGCGCACCTGGCCGACGTAGGGCTCTGACATCATTAATCATATCGACACCAATCATTGCCGCCTGGCGCATAACCTCGGGCGTTGAGGTGTCGATAGAGATCGGAATGCTGGATTCGGCCCGCAGGGCCTCAATGACGGGAATGATTCGGCGCAATTCATCGTCAACGCTGACGACCGCGGCCCCAGGCCGAGTTGACTCACCACCGATATCGATGATATCGACACCGTCGCGGATCATCTGCCGCGCATGCTCAAGCGCCTGTGCGGACGCCAAGTACCTGCCACCATCAACGAACGAGTCCGGCGTGACATTCAAAATGCCCATCACCATGGGACGTTTAATCGGTTGCATAAAGGATCACAAAGAATCGATAGTTAAAAAAAAGGGCCGGCATTCAACCAACCCTTCTTTATCTGTAGACCCAACCATGAGATCAGCCTTTCGGTGCCCGGCTCGGCGCCCTCTACTCGGCCAGTCATTCCCAGCTAGTGCTCGCCAGCGGGACCACCGATAACATCCCCCGGGCGAGGCTCTGAGCCTTTCGCGGGATCGTCTTCCGTCTTCTGCTGACCTTGACCTGGCTTGCTCCTCGGACCATCCCAATCCTTAGGCGGACTCGGCTTACGCCCGCTCATAATCTCGTCTATCTGATGGCGATCGATGGTTTCATACTCCATCAACGCCTCTGCCATCATATCAAGCTTGTCGCGGTTCTCTTCAAGTAGGAGCTTGGCTCGACCGTAGCAATCATCAATGATCGAGCGAACTTCTTCATCGATCAACTTCGACGTCTCACCGGATATCTGCGACCCTGAATTTCCCGCCGACATACCCAAGTAAGCGTTACCTTCTTCATGATCATAAAGCAGGGGACCAAGCTTCTCCGACAGCCCCCATTTGGTGACCATTGACCGTGCCATCTTGGTCGCACGCTCAATGTCGTTTGATGCACCGGTGGTAATGCCGTCTCGCCCGAGCGTCAATTCTTCGGCAATCCGACCGCCGAACAAGGAACAGATTTGACTCAGGATCATCCGTCGGTTCATCGAATAACGATCTTCCTCTGGCAAAAACATGGTCACGCCTAATGCTCGCCCGCGAGGAATAATAGTGACCTTATACGTAGGGTCGTGCTCTGGCACCAGGCAACTAACGACACAGTGACCCGCTTCATGGTACGCCGTGTTGAGTTTCTCCTTCTCAGACATCACCATGCTCTTGCGCTCAGCGCCCATCATGATTTTATCTTTAGCCTGCTCGAATTCTTCCATATTCACGGTGCGCTTGTTCTGGCGAGCGGCAAACAGCGCGGCTTCATTGACCAGATTAGCCAAATCGGCGCCAGAAAAACCCGGCGTCCCTCGAGCGATATAGGAAGGCTCAACATCGGCACCCAGTGGCACCTTGCGCATATGTACCTTAAGAATTTGCTCTCGCCCACGGATATCTGGCAACCCCACCACTACCTGGCGGTCAAACCGTCCAGGTCTCAACAGCGCCGGATCCAGTACGTCAGGTCGGTTGGTAGCGGCGATGATAATCACCCCCTCATTACCGTCAAAACCGTCCATCTCCACCAATAATTGATTCAATGTCTGCTCGCGCTCGTCATGTCCACCACCCATGCCGCCGCCACGATGTCGACCGACAGCGTCGATTTCATCGATAAAGATAATGCAGGGCGACTGTTTTTTGGCTTGCTCGAACATATCTCGCACTCGAGACGCCCCAACACCCACAAACATCTCAACAAAGTCTGAACCCGAGATGGAAAAGAACGGGACCTTCGCTTCACCGGCAATCGCCTTAGCTAACAACGTCTTGCCCGTACCGGGCTGACCTACCATTAGAATGCCTCGAGGAATACGTCCACCGAGTTTTTGGAATTTCGTGGGATCCTGCAGAAACTCCACCAGCTCTTGCACATCCTCTTTCGCCTCATCAACACCCGCCACATCGGCGAACGTCGTCTTGATCTGGTCTTCACCAAGCAATTTGGCTTTGCTCTTGCCAAAGGTCAGAGGACCACCACGGCCGCCCGCTCCACCTTGCATTTGACGCATGAAGAACATAAATACCGCAATAATGACCAGGATCGGAAAGCTAGCCACGAGCAATTGGGTCCAAATACTTTGGGTTTCTGGTCGAGCACCACTGAAATCAACGCGGTGATTCACCATGTCGTCGATTAATGCCTTGTCAGTGACCTGCGGCTGCACCGTTTCGAAGCGCCGACCATCGTTCATCTCGCCGCGAATAATGAGACCATCGACCTCAACCTTACTCACCTGGTCTTGAGATATCGACTCAAGAAACTCTGAATATTCAACTTCTGTTAGATTTTTGCTCACATTGAAGCTGTTAAACACCGTTAACAACACAGCTGCAATCACCAACCAGAGCAGTAAATTTTTACCCATATCATTCAAAGGAATATCCCCTCTCTACACGGCCAGTACCACGGGCGGGCCCTAACATTACACCAGTTTAATTTATACGCCAAACGCCCTTTAACGCTGCATTTTGGCGATCTTCAACGGTTCTCGATCCGACTGACACTCTTGCCTGAAAAACTCTGCCCAACCAGATATAGCTCTCTGGATTTATCTCGCGACGCCTTCGGCTTAAAATTGACCACGGCGCCATAGCGAGCCCGGTATTGCTGCCTGATTTCCTGAATACCGTCGCCTTCAAAACACTTGCAGACTAAACCGCCACCCGGCCTGAGTACTTGATCAGCAAAGTCGATAGACAGCTCAACCAGATGCGCGGCCCTCGGCTGGTCAATATTCTTTACTCCACTTAAATTGGGGGCCATGTCAGAAAATACAAGGTCTACTGGTCGACCATCCAAACTTGCCAGCAGCTGTTCGAAGGGTTCAGCTTCGGTAAAGTCACCCTGAATGAAGGTCACACCAGGAATGGGCTCCATCTCCAACAGGTCAATGCCGATGAGCGTGCCCTGCGAACCAATTTTTTCGATGACGACCTGGCACCAGCCCCCAGGCGCGGCACCGAGATCAATGACCGTCGCTCCCGGCTTGAGAAGATTGAAACGCGCATCAATTTCCAGCAGCTTGTAGCTCGCTCGCGACCGATACCCTTCCGCCCGGGCGCGTTTTACATACTCGTCATCTTCATGGTTTTTTAACCATTGATGGCTCGATTTAGATTTTTTCATGTTTGTCGATGCACCACTTCGCTGCCGTTCTTTCATCTCGCATTGTTGAATTGAGTCGGGTAAACTCGCCGCCCTCACTATTTACACACGTTTTACGGTCGGATCTTGCCAACCGACCTGTGTATTATGCCATTTCTTACTGAAGATGACTTAAACCTTATGATAAGCCAAAAAGACAAGAAACGGTTTCGCGCCATCGGCCATCATCTCAAACCGGTTGTCACCATTGCCGGCAATGGCCTGAGCGAGACTGTTCTCAGCGAACTCAGCCGCGCCCTGCAAGATCACGAACTGATCAAGGTGAAGATCTTAGCCGGCGATAAAGACGAGCGAGACGCGCTAGTAGAGACCATTGTCGCCAGCCAACACGTCACTGTGGTACAAAAAATTGGTCACATCGCTCTGCTTTACAAGGCCGCAGCCAAGCCTAATCCCGCACTGTCAAACATTCTGCGCGCCACCATCAGCTGACCATCGCCTGCTACTGGGCGGTCTTGATGTCAAAATTTGTAGATCAGCTCCAGCGAGTCCGCAGTGCCCGACTGGGCCTGCAATGACAAGCGCTCGGACAACTGATAATTCACCAGCAATCCCCCTATCCTGGAAAACAACCCGTAATTGTATTCTAGGTACAAGTCCCGCGTGACGCGCTTACCGGCCACTACCGACGCGGTATCCAGATCTTTACCAGTCACTGACAACTCATCAAGACCTAACTTAGCCTGAATTTCAGCTGTGATCGGCACCGCCTTCTTCAACCCGAAGGAGAGCGCAGCACCCGCAAGCAGGGTCCCGTCGGATCCGGTCGAGCCACTCAAAGGTCGGCCCAGTATCAAGTAGCTCAGCGCATCGGCCTCACTCATGGCGGGCGATGCCATCAGCCGAGACTGTAAGTTGCTGGCGGTGCCGCTCATGAGCAGTTGCACCGTGATTTTCCCTTCGGTGGAATCAATTTCGCGACGCGCCACCACGTCAACAACCGGGTTTGTGACAGAGCCGCTATAAATCAGACGGCCGCGTTCCAATTGAAATTCCACCCCATATCGAGAGAAAACCCCTTCGTTGAGATTCAAGATACCCTCTACCTGCCGGGGCCTTGAGGCCGACTGCCGGATTCTGAGCGCCCCAGAGACCTTGGCATTGAGGCCATACAAAATAATGCGAACCTGCTCACCCACCGTCAGCGCAAGGTCTAGCTCGTAGATTGGGCCACTAGCCTGGACCGGTTCGGCGTTAACAATCACAACATCTGCAGAGCGCCCACGCGCTGAAATTTGCAGCGCCTTGTCCTGAACCTGACCACTGTCGAGTCGCAGCGTACCGGTGACTCGAACCTGGCGACCCACCACCGTGAATTCCAGGTCAGGACTGACGGTCATTTGTAACTCCGGTCGATTGATCACCGTAAATTGCTCACCCAGCAGTCTTGCCTGCACCTGTCGATCAGCGGCCAACAGGTCGAAGGAATTGCCTGCCAGGGCAACTTTCCCGACACCTGAGCGGGCTTGACCGCGGAACTCGATCTTGCGCTCACTGCTCGCCTCCGCAGAGAATTCGATGTCGGAAAACTCAAGATTCAATGCAGGAATCATCGCCTCGACACCAGGACCCAGAGTCAGCTGACCCTTGATGCGGCGTAACGGCACTGCGTCCTGAGCCAGCATCGCTGAGGCGCCTGAGCGCTCTTTCGCCTGACCTGTTGATGTGATTTTACCGGCCACCGCCTGTGCAAACTCAACCACAGCGCGCGCCTTTCCGTGACCGTTAGCAACAAACGGCATAACCGCGGTGAGCAGACCGATATCCTGCGAATCCAGTGTCGCGGATGCTGCGAAAGTCAAAGGCTCGCGAACATCGTTGACCTGCAGCTTCGCCTCAATCTGGTGCTCAACGCCCGACTGCGCTTTCAATCCACCACGAACACTATAGGTGTCGATTTCACCCTGACCGGTAATATCCAGCAGCACCTGATCCACCTCAAAATCTGACCAGGTCAGCAGGGTTTGTGGCAGCGAAAAACCAAACTCCCCTTGCCATTTGTCCAGACTGCCTGCCAAGCGCAAGGTGGCACCTAGATCGCCCACCAGCTTCATCGCTGCGATACCCGGCAGTTGCGCAATGTTTAGGGGCAAATGATCTAAACGGGCGCCGATGTTAAATCGTCCCCCGGCCCAGGACAGCTGCTCAACACAAACTGCACCTCGCTGTTCCGCACGCCAGCAACTCGGGGCGCCGAGGGCGATCTGGCGCGCGGCATACTGCAAAGAGATAGAGTCTGCCGATCGCCAGGTACCCGAGGGCAACGTTAGGCTACTACCCGCAAAATTGAGGTCGCCAGCTAGCGGCAACCCTTGGTCAAACCCGGTACCGGCGGGCACTGTATTACTGACCTGGGTTTCAAACGCCTGGTCATCCAGGCGCCAACTTAGGGTACCTGCCTGACGCTGTTTGGAACCCTGGATGTCAGCTTGCAGAGATCCCAGGCGCTTATCTCCGACCCGCAATGCCTCGACCGCCAATTGCAGTTTATGGGTGTCGCTGTCAGCCGAACTGAGGGTTGCCGTAAGCGCGCGCAGATGGATCTCATTGAACTTGAAATTCTTCGCCGAGACACTGCCCTGTAGTATTGGATTTCCCAGCAGGTAATGAACCACGCCGTGAACCTCCATCTGACCCTGCAACTGCGGTGCGATTAAACTCAGTTGTGTGCCACTGAAATCTAATTGGGCTTTTTGGGATGCCATATCCAGTTGGGTCGCTAGCCGATTGTCGCCCAGTTGCATCGTCACGTTCAGGATCATGTCCGACAGATCCTTTGCTGACAATCGAGCACTGCCCCTTAAGGCTCGCTGGTTCACAACGCCAGAGATGTTCGGCAGATCAAGGTCAAGGTGCCCATCGAGGATGCTTATCGCGGCTCGAGTCGAGACCTGTCCCAGCAGCGTAACCGAATTAGTGATCGCGGGCGGCAGCAGCGGCTTGAGCAGCGGCAATGGCAACTGCTCAAGCACGAGGGCAC
>JABMOJ010000328.1 GCA_013204195.1 SAR86 cluster bacterium | reverse complement strand
TAGACGGTGATCGCTGGGATATCGTGTTTAATATCTGCGAGGGTATGCATGGCTTAGGTCGTGAAGCACAAGTGCCTGCCTTGCTTGACGCCTATCAAATTCCCTATGTGTTTTCAGACACTCTAGTGTGTGCGCTGACCCTGCATAAGGGCATGACCAAAGACGTAGTGCGCGCGGCCGGGGTTGCCACACCCGATTACGTGCTAATCCACGCCGTGGCTGATATTAAAAAAGTTAAGCTGCAATATCCTCTGTTCGCCAAGCCGGTAGCAGAGGGAACCGGGAAAGGTATTGATGCCGAATCCAAGATTAACAACAGCGAGCAGCTGAACCGAGTTTGCAAAAAGCTACTCAAGGAGTATCGCCAACCGGTTTTAGTTGAACGTTTTTTGCCGGGGCGGGAATTCACCGTTGGAATTATTGGTACCGGTGCGCAAGCCCGCGCCTTGGCGACGATGGAAATAGTCTTGTTGGACGGCGCCGAAGCGGACGTGTACTCATTCAATAACAAAGAAAACTGGGAGCAGCGTGTTAGCTATCATTTGCTCGCAGACAAACGCCTGCGCGATAAGGCCGAGTTGGTCGCCCTGGATGCCTGGCGAGCATTGGGTTGTCGCGACGGTGGTCGTATCGACTTGCGGGTGGATGACCTAGAGCGGGTGAATTTTATTGAAGTGAACCCCCTTGCCGGCATCAGTCCGGGTTATTCAGACCTGCCGATAATGAATTCTTTGTTAGGCAATACCTATGAAGATTTAATTGGCCGCATCATGCACTCAGCACTACAACGTCAAGCGAAAGTTGAATTCACCAAAGCGGCCGCTGCCTAATGTCAAATCAGGGTTTTCTACTGCTGATTATGCACGAAGAAATCAGCGCCGACGCGCGCTCAGATGAGCTGGATACTCTGCTCCAAGTAGAGCAAATACGCAGCGCGATGCAAGCTAAAGGCTGGCAGGTAAAAACTTGGGCAACCGGTCTGGATCTTGAGGCGACTCGGGCCGCGATCAGCGATTTGAATCCCGATTGCATCTTTAATCTGGTTGAATCATTGGCCGGCGTTGGCAAGCTGATTCACTTTATACCATCGCTGTTGGCTACACTCGATTTTGCCTACACCGGCGTCGATGCCGATGCCATGTATTTGAGCTCGCATAAATGTCTGGCGAAAAAAATAATGCAATTGAAGCATATCGCCAGTGCTGAAAGTTTTGGCCTGGATGATCCACTTCCAGCGATGGATGGAAAATGGATTGTTAAATCCATCTGGGAGCATGCTTCTTTTGGGATGGATGATGCCTGTGTAGTGACTGGGGCCGAAGCGGCGCTTGCCCGTATCGACTTTTGCAAGCAACTGCACGGAGGTGAATGGTTTGCAGAGCGCTATATCCAAGGGCGTGAATTCAATGTTTCCGTATTGGAAGTCGACGGCCAACCAAAAATTCTACCTATAGCGGAAATATGCTTTGCGAATTATCCCGAGGGAAAACCACAAATAGTAAGTTATGCCGCAAAATGGCGCGAACAAACGTTTGAGTATCAAGCGACGCAGCGGATTTTCCCAGCATTGTCATCTGCTGAGACAAGTGAAATTAATGCGCTGGTGTTGCGCTGCTGGCAGGCGTTCCAACTCACTTCATATGCACGGATTGACATACGCTGTGATGAGACCGGCAAACCCTGGGTATTGGAAATTAATGCCAACCCTTGTCTTACTCAAGATGCCGGTTTCGCAGCAGCAAGCCATCAAGCTGGGATGTCCTATCCCCAAGTCGTCGAGACCATAATCAAGGAGTCGATGGCCTCGCGCGCTAAAGGTCAGCATAGTGATGCGGATATGCTGCCGTCATCGTTAGCAGCAAGCGCAGCTTGACCCGCTTCCCCGCCGATAGAGCAAAAGGCCATACATCATTACTACTATCCAACCTGAGAAAATCGTGTGGCGGCATAGGCCGCAAAAAAGTGATTCACACGCTATTAACAAGCTTGTTACTGACACTGACTTCTTTACGCCACAGGAGCAAGGTATCGCGGTTGAGTTAGTTGAAACGCGGCTGGCAGAAGGATTGGCCAGTGGCTACTATTTTATTTTCGCCGACGAGCCCGAAAATTCAGCACAGCTTATGGCGTACAGTTGTTACGGGCCTACGCCCGAAACACTATCCAATTTTGATCTTTATTGGATCGCTGTGTCACCAAAATATCAAGGCCAGGGTCTGGGTCGAGCGCTTCTTCTTAGCACGGAGTCCTTTGCCGCAGCAGAAGGAGCGACGCAGCTATTCATAGAAACTTCAGGCAGTGAGAAATATACCCCCACCCGTAATTTCTATCAGTCTGTAGGGTATAAGCAGTCATCTAGCGTTGAAAATTATTACGCACCGGGGGATGACAAGATCGTCTATGCCAAACAATTGCTCGATCGTACTGAATCAATTCTGCATGAGTGCTGTGCTGGGGATAGGACAGATCACGTCTGTACCTAGGCGAACTAAATAGAAACTAAACAGGCACTAAACAGACATTCCATCCCACAAACCAGTGAAAAAGTGCCTGGCGTTGGTGCCCAGTGTTTGTGTTTTATATCCGCCTTCCTGGACTATCAAAGTAGGTAATTTTAACTCACCTATCATTCTCCCATTCTCCAGGAAATCTTTAGCCACCAGTTGAAACGAACCTGTGGGATCTCCCTTTGCAGTATCAAGCCCCAGGGCCAACACCAGAAATTTGGGCTGATACCGGGTTATGCGATTGAGGGCTTTGCTTAGTATTTTTCGATACTGCTCACCGTCAATATTTTCGGCCAACGGAAAGTTGAGATTATAACCGCTGCCTCCAGCTTCACCCTTTTCGTCACGGAAACCTGAAAAATAGGGATAGGAATGACTTGGGTGACCATGGATCGATATCGTGTAGACGTCGTTGCGTTTGTAAAAAATATCCTGCGTACCGTTGCCGTGGTGATAATCGATATCAAGTACAACTACCTTGCCGTGTTTGCTTAGATGATGCGCCGCGATGGCCGAGGAATTCAAATAACAGAACCCACCAAAAGATGCATGCTCCGCGTGATGCCCAGGAGGCCGCACCAGGGCGTAGGCCAGTCGCCGGCCGTCGAGTAAGCAGTCGGCGCCAGTCATTGCGCAGTCAACGGCACCACGAGCCGCCTTAAAGGCATTGGCGTTGAGCGGGGTGAATGTATCAATACAGTAGTACCCCGCGCGTAAGGCCAGCTCCTTGGGAGGTCTGGCACGATTGCGTATCGGGAACACGTAGGGATAAACCGATTTCCCAGCGGGCATTTCGCCGCAAGCCTTACGCAGAAACTGCACAAACTCAGGATTATGTACTTGCTCTATGACTTTGATGCCGTATTTTTTAGCGGGTAATTTTTCGAAAATATTGGTGCGTTCAAAATCTTTAGTGATCGATTTTATACGCACCGGTGATTCGACATAGCCGCGCTCCCTAATGTGATGAATGGAATGGTCGTCATTAACGATCAGCGCAATCTTGTGCTTTCTGGGCTGCTGCACTTTGGCGATAGCTTTTTTGATATAGCGGGCGGGACGAAGTTGCACGACGTCGTCTTGAAGACTATTAACGACAGAATCTATATAGAGGGGTGGACAAATACTGGCATACTTGCGCTCCAAAATTGCCCTGACAATTGCTTTCGCGGGCTCTTTCAGCAGCGGTTTGTCGTTTTGTCCCAGATCGTCGAAGACCAAATAAGGTGGGTCGATATCCTCTTTTTTGAGTGGTGTTTCGTAGCCGGTGTTAACCAACGGCCGGGCGCCGTAACGCTCATAAAATCGCAATCTGGAACTATTTTGTTTTCGAATGTCTTCATTAGGAGACAGCGCCGGGTCGTCGGGTAAGCACTCGAGGAACAGACCAATTACGTCCAGCTGGAAGGCTTCTTCCCTCACTCTCTCGTATAAAGCACCGCCGATTCCGCCACCGGTTTCTCCCGGCCCCGCACAGACGTAATCCAGATAGCAAAAGTTCAGGTCCGGTGCGTGCAATAGCAACGCAAAACCACGCACATTGGCATTGCCATCCTCGGCAATCAGCAACATAGAGTGAAAGCGATACTTAAGTGGGTTGGCGAGTTGTGCCGGAAGCTTACTGATATCCTTTTCGCTCAACTCACTAAACTGCGCACGTAGCATCGCCTGCACTTGAATCAGCAGTTGCTTATTGGTATCCGTATTGATATCAAAAATTTTATGGATTCGAAACATAGCCTAAATAATCCCGATAGTTACGCGAACGGTTGGCCTGTGGTAAAGGCATGGAGGGGAGATTGCCAAGCTTAAAATAACCAAAGCGGTAGGTGTGTGAATCAAAACTGGACTATTGTTCGGGGGCTCCAGTCCAAGCGTAGTGCTTCGCATTTTGGTGTGTCCAATAGGCAGATAGGCGACCTGCCAGAATAGACCATCCCAGCCTGTGGAGACGTATGGCGGATAGCCCGCGATTAGTTCGATTGTATATTCCTGAGCAGAATGTTTGTCAATAAATACTTCAAAACTGGCCAAATGACCACTGCTGGCCGAAGTCCATCACAATTCCCCTTCTCCGAGAACTCCGCACACCCCTCCCCATGATTAAAAAATTCCCCGACTAACATAGAAAGTCAGTGTCTGCGGCTTAATGCTGCTGAACAGGGTGGCTGTAATTG
>JABMOJ010000022.1 GCA_013204195.1 SAR86 cluster bacterium | reverse complement strand
TCATCACTGGCTTTGGTCGTTGCGGCGCTAACACGGGTGCCGCCGCCTTTGGCGTCGTCCCAGATATGATCAACGTGGCCAAGCAATTGACTAACGGCGCTGTCCCCATGGGGGCGGTGGTGGTCACTGAGGCTATTTATGATGCGTTTATGGCAAGTGACCTGCCAGAGCATGCCATTGAACTGCCCCATGGTTATACCTATTCAGGCCATCCCGTGGCCTGTGCCGCGGCGTTGGCGGCGCTGGATGTGTTTGAGCGAGACAATCTCGCCCAACAGGCAGGGGCAGTGGCGGTAGACTTCGAGCGGCTGATCCACGAGCTCAAGGGTTCACCTCATGTTGTGGATATCCGCAATTATGGCTTGGCAGGAGCGATCCAGCTGGCGCCCCGTGACGGTGACCCGACAATTCGACCCTACGAAGTGGGTTTGGCCATGTGGCAAGCAGGGTTCTACGTCCGTTGGGGTGGTGATACCCTGCAGTTCGGCCCACCCTTTAAGTCGCCCGTCAGTGTCCTGGCGGAGATGTTTGATCGACTGGGGACTGAGCTCCACAGTCTTAAATAGCCCGTGATTAAGTGCCACTCACCCGTGGCCGTGAAGTGTCAGGCTTTTGTTGTGATCACCGTCAGCACAAGGCCCGCGTTATAGATCACGTAAGCGATCAGCAGCAGAATGCCTTCCAAACGGGTAATGATGCCGACGGTGCGCCCACGAAAAGCGTAGCCCATCAGGAATAGCGCCGCAGTCAAGATCCCGAGCACCGGTAAATCTCGACTGAGGATCCCGGGCTCCAGCAGCGTCGGGCCAATGGTGCCGGTGATGCCGATGACGATAGAGGTATTAAACAGATTTGAGCCGATGATATTGCCTAAGGCCAGGTCGTGTTCATTCTTGCGAACTGCGGCGATGGAGGCGGCAAGTTCCGGTAACGAGGTGCCCACCGCAACCACCGTCAGACCAATGATCAAGTCACTGATGCCGAGCGCGCGGGCGATCTCGACCCCACCCCACACCAGAATCTGCGAACTGATCACCAGGAGAATCAGGCCAAAAACCACATAGGTGATGGCCCGTGCCATGCTCATGGGCGCTTGTAACTCTTGCTCGACCATCACTGCCAGGTGATCTGTTTTGTTATTGACGCCAGCACGAATCGACCAAGCCATGATGACGACGAACAGGCCAATCAAGATCCAGCCATCGGTACGGCTCAAGGCCCCATCCACATAGAGTAGTGCGGCCGCTGTGAGCGTCACAAAGGCCAGTAACGGCAGTTCTCGGCGCAATATCGACGACTCGACACGAATCGGGCTGATCGCGGCGGTGAGGCCCAAAATCAGGGCGATATTGGTGATATTGGAGCCGAACGCATTGCCCAATGCCAGACCTGAGTTACCCTGGCTTGCCGACAAGCCACTGATCACCATTTCCGGCATCGAGCTGCCAAAGCCGATCACCAGCATACCAATCAACAAGGGCGGTAGACCCGCGCGTTTTGCCGCCGCGGCGGCGCCATCAACGAATTTATCGGCGCTGAAGACGAGCAGAACAATACCTATAATGACGGCGGCGATAGCAAGCATGGTGTGGGGGTGTCTCTAATCGAAGGTCTGAGTGAGCCGTGCAACGGCCAGTGAATTGATTGAAATGTGGAGCAATTTGATTATGTGGTGTTCAGGTTCGCGCCCGCTGGTAACGCGCCTCCTTTTCTTGCCAGCGGGAGTTAACCCACTGTTTAACATTCTTGATCTCATCGGCTGGGTTGCAGGTCACATGCACCTCCAACTGCTTGAGTCGGCCGCTGAGAATTTCCCAAAAATCCATATCCGTGGGATATATCAGGGTCACGTCGACGATATCGCAATGGGGCAAATTTTCGAGCATCAGCCGTAGGCTACCGGTTTTAGGGTTCAACAGATATTGATATTTTGACTTCAGTTGCTCGCGTTTGGCGGGAGTGAAGCGCGTACCTTCAATAAAGTTCAGTAGTGCAAAAGCACTGTTGTCCATTTCCATCACGGCGCTGGTTACCGAGTCAAAGTCCTTGCCCTTACCGCCGGGTTTCTGACCTCGAGTCAGGCGTGGAAAGTTAAGGGCCAAACAGACCCAGCCAACCACGGGCACATAGATCAGCTCTTTCTTGATCAGAAATTTGATGATGGGGCCATGGGGGACAATCACCGCCTGTAACGCCAGAATATCAAACCAGCTGCGATGATTGCTGATGACCAGCATCTTTTGCCATTTGCTGGTGGGTAAATCCCCCGTCACCTGCATACGAATGCCGAGTATCCGTTGCAGCCAAAAGGAATTGCCGCCCACCGCGCCGCGATAACTCAGGTCGGTGCAGAAATAGCAGCCCCGTCGAACTGCTGCGACGGGAATTAAGGCTGGTATCAGCGCGAATAAAATCAGGAACGGGATCCAGAACAGCAAGTTTACCGTGATGGCCGTGAGCGAGATCGCGCTGATACAGTGTCGCAGAGGGTTCAGTGTGAGTGGCCTTATGATTTTAAAAGAGAAATTAACGAATTCGTGGCCTAAATACCAGCGACCTGGCTCATAAAAACCGCTCTGCAAGCCCGCTGTCACGACGAGCATGAGTATTGAGTGCCTCATTCAGCAGGGCTTCGCTACTATACAGGAT
>JABMOJ010000327.1 GCA_013204195.1 SAR86 cluster bacterium | reverse complement strand
GGCGTAGACTCAAGACGCCAATTTCAGTGCTGGCCGCCACGCCGCCCGATGGATCAAACCCCAGCAACCCCACCAGATTCAACGAAAATCCTGTACCCAGCGCCACCGCGAGTTTTTCTGTCAGACCAAGGATAGCAAAGTAGGTCCCGGCCCGACGCCCACCACTTCTGGCGGTATCCACATCAACCACGTCCGCCAGCATCGCCACCGGCAGAAATTGCAGCCCACCAAAGCAAAAACCCTTGACGATAAAGAGCAGGAAGAACGCCAGGTAGTCACCGTAAGACAAAAACAGGTTGGCAAAGCTCACGATGGAAATCGTAATCAAAGTGCACATAAAGGCTCGGTGCTTGCCGATCTTCCGCCCTAACCAAAGCCAGAAAGGTATCGCCCCTAAACCAGCGATAAAGTAAAAGAAATAGGCAGCACCAATCGTCGGAATGCCAATAATGTCGCGAATGAAAAATAGCGACACCGCATTACGGAACGCCTCACCGAAAACTACCAGCAGCGCGATGATCAAGACGCGACGCATTGGGCCGTTCTTCCACAAATAGCGCAATCCTTCTTTCAGGGGCACTGTGTCTTTTTTTGTCGGTGGTGGCTCTTTAACAAAGGCCAGCACCACGAACACGCAAACAGGCAGCACCAAAATAATCGTCCATGCCAGCCCTGCGAGTACCGGACCGGTGAGCGTTGAGCGATTAACAATCTCCTTATCGGCCAAATCCCCAGTGAAAGCCCCTACCGCGTCCTGCCAGATAATCGTAAATACCTGACCAACAGAACCGCTGCCATCGGCGGTCACCTCCACCAACATGGGCACTAGGGCCGCGAGCATCAGGCCACCCAACACGAAAAACTCACGAGAAGCGGTGACCCTACTGCGTTGATGATAGTCGGTCGAGAGTTCCGCGCCCCACGCCCGATGGGGTAAAGCGATAATCGTACTACCCACAAAAAACAGCGTCAGGTAAATCAAAAAATACCAGATACCCACGTCCGCTGGCGGGATAAACAACTTGTAGACACCCAGCATCATGATGGGCATACCCACCAGCAACCAAGGTTTGCGTCGCCCGAAGCGAGTGCGCCAGCGATCTGAAATCTCCCCCATAATCGGGTCGGTCAGCACATCAGTAAAACGTGCCAACATTAGAATCGTGCCCACCATCGCCAGGCTCATACCAAGTCCCCCGGCATAATGCGCAGGAATCCAGATAGCCAATGGATAACCAATCACCGCAAGGGGAATACCAATACTTCCGTGGGCATACAGCGTGGATTTGCTTAAGACCGCGCTGGAGTTCTCTTTCGATTCGCTCATACAACACCTATCCTGGGCTTCACCTGAATAAAGCATGTTTTGACGGCGATGACAACCGAGACAAAAGGGTTCATGGCCGACAGGTTAACGGGGCAGTCGAGCGAACAACCAACAACATTTTCCAGTCATTCAATAAGGGCACTCAATCAGCACCTTCAATCAGCACCTTCAATCAGGCGATTCAATCTGGGTTTACGGGATAATGCTCAATGCTTTCTGCTTTCCTGCGGCGTCCTTATTAATAATTGCCTGGACCGCAGCCGCATCTCGCATGGCCTGCTGCTGAACTGCCAAGGGATTACTCACTGGTTTTGTCACCGGTTCGGCCACTTCGGCGCTGCCACCGCAACCAGCCAATAGCGCCGCCAATAGCGCCAACGTCGCAAAGGTCAGGGTTATATTTTTCATTCGGGATTTACCTCTGGATCGGGATTAAACATCCGCTTATCGCCCGCAGGTATCCGATAGCAACGCGGCGTGCTCCCACAAACTAGCGTAAATATAACGATAAAGCGCGACATATCGACGAACCCACGATTTTTGCGGCTGCAAGGCGAGTCCTAAGATATTGGCACCGCCCACCGCTCGAGCCGACTCGAACAACCTCACGTTTGAGGCAACCGGACAGGATGATTCGCTCAACATAGCGCGAGGGCTCCATGACTGGCGAATGACTAGCCGATCTCGCCGGTCTCGCCGGGCACCGGCACCGGCACAGGACAATATTAAAAATTCACGGTGACCATTGATCGTCGCCATAATAT
>JABMOJ010000326.1 GCA_013204195.1 SAR86 cluster bacterium | reverse complement strand
CTTCAGGCCTTCAGGCATACCTACATACGACTATGACGTGGTTAATATTGATAACACAGGTAGCATTATTGCGGGTTACGATGAAATTGAGCCGGCGGATTTAGGCTCGACAAACGGTACGTTCAATCTCCAGAGAAAACGCAATGAACTTCAACAGTTCCAGGTAGATGGTAAGTGGGAAAACCTGGATGGACTGTTTAGCGATTCCTTGAAGTCCATTGAATTTGGTATTTCTAGAATGGAGCAGGAAATTCGAGATACTCGAGCAAGCAACTTCATTGTTCAGGGTGCGGGTAACGACGGTACTGCAACAGTCCTGAATTATGGCCAGTTTGATGACGCGATCTTTACTAAAACATCGCTAGCGGGCTTCATGGACGAAGGCAGCACTAACCCAGAAAACTATTATCTGGCCATTGACGTGCCTGCCGCCGCCGCGGCGTTTTCGCGAGCGGGATTCGGTCCTGGCTTGACTGATTTTTGGAATGTTAACTATGCCAACTGCGAGATCGTCAGTGATGCGGCGGGTACGGGATTTACCGATCTGGCAACAGGTGAACGTGGTGACGACCGGTGTCTACTGAACGCAGGGCCTACCGAGGTTGATGGTAAAGTTGACGAGGAATTGACAGCGGTTTATGCGCAGTTTTATTTCGAAAGCGAACTGAATGGTATGCCGCTCAATGTGTCAGCAGGTTTACGTTATGAGGATGCGAAAACGACCTCCACTGCCTTAAGCCAAATCGCTAGTGCGATATCTTGGTCAGTAGATAGATTTGATGTGCTGTATGAGGGTGAAGTGCCTGTGCCTATTTCGGCGACGAATTCTTATGTGCTGCCTAATTTGAGCTTAAGTTTGGGTGTGAGTGAAACTGGTGTTG
Source organism: SAR86 cluster bacterium (assembly GCA_013204195.1). Lineage (GTDB taxonomy): Bacteria > Pseudomonadota > Gammaproteobacteria > Pseudomonadales > Azotimanducaceae > UBA4582. The sequence continues at coordinate 7,209 of JABMOJ010000326.1, read as the reverse complement.
TGCGCGCCTCAGCCAGCAAGACTATTGCTCGGGCTGGCATTAATGATTTGCGGTCCGTGTTAGCGTTCACGACACGTCAATTTGGTGAAAATGCGCAGGCAAACTCGGGTAACCCTAATTTGGAGCCTTTAGAGTCAAATAACTTTGATATTGCCTATGAAAATTACTACGCGGAAGGAAGCTATATTGCTATCGGTTACTTCCGTAAAGATATCTCAGGTTTCTTAACGACCAGCACAAACACACAAACTTACGGCACCCTGACGGATCCCTTCTTTGGTGATTTGGCAAATGCCGCGAGAGCGGACCTCGCCGCCGGAAATCGTCGTGCCGATACGCCAAACGACTATGCTGCACCGGGTACGCTCAATGAGCTGTGGTGGAACACTGCAGGCCAACCGGGTGGTATCGGTATTTGCTTTGGTGGCGGCTTTGTTTGCCCGCCCTTCAATATCGTTGGCGAAGCCACTGATCCTCTGGCACTGATCGATATTACTCAGCCAGCTAACGGCAAAAGCGGTACCATTGATGGCTGGGAATTAGCGATTCAACATCAATTCGGTACCACTGGCTTTGGTGTCAACGCCAACGCGACCTTTGTTGGTGGCGATGTAGAAGCAGATGTATATTCGCTCGGTGAGCAATTCGCTTTGCCTGGTTTTGGTGATTCGGCGAACTTAGCTGGATTTTACGAAGACAACACTTGGCAGGCGACTATCGCTTGGAACTACAGGGATGAAACTTATGCGGGCGTTGAGGGAAGTAATAACCCTATCTTCCTAGAAGCACGCGGTCAGGTAGATCTTACGGGTTCGTACAAGTTCAACGATAACATCACGATATTTGCCGAAGCGCGCAACGTCACTGATGAACCTGTACGACTTTTTGTCCGTCACTCAGAGATGATCTTCTTAGCGCAAGATCATGGCCCAATGTACAAAATAGGACTTAGAGCTAACTTCTAGTCGTCCTAGGATGTAGGTTGAGTGGGTCCATCTAGGCAGACGTAGTTGGACCCTCGATACAATGAAAATCCGCCGTTCGAAAGAGCTGCGGATTTTTTTTGTCTTGCCTGCGACAAGTAGGGTGAGCATTTAAAACCCATAAACCAATTTTCTAGGAGGCCTAATGAAGCGATTACAGCGTTTTATGTTGCTCGGCTTGACGCTGTTAGGCACCGCTGGCTGCAACATGGCTAGCCAACCGGTGGCATCGAGTGGCGCGGGTTGGAGCATTGATTTTTTTGACGACTTTGAGCGCTTCAACACGGATAACTGGCAAGATCAGCGGATATGGGTCAATGCCGAGGATCAATGCTACGTGCCAGACAATCAGTTTAATACGCGGCAAGTGACCGATGGCACGCTTAAACTGCGGGTTGTCGATCTGGGCGAAAAGCGCCCCTGTGACAACCTTGATAAGTTTGGTCAGCAACACCCTGACACGCAATATGTGGCTGGTCGAATCGCCAGCAAGAACCGTAAGGAGTTTGTCAAAGGTCGATGGACCGCGCGTTTACGGGTAAGGGACAGCGGTCAGTCGGGGATGTTTCCGGCATGGTGGTTGTTGGGTGCGCAGAATAACGAAGCACCGGTTGAGGAGGCGGATGAGACCGTATGCTGGCCCATGACGGGATCCGGTGAGATAGATATCTTTGAGCACCATAGTGATGGTGGTCCTGATCATTATGCCGCCCGTGCGATTAAAAGCATGGGTTATTGCGGCGGGGGTGACTGGCAGGCGCTGATGCTGGTGCAGGCAACCCGTCTCGATGAATTCCATGAGTATTCTGTTGAATGGGTTGATCAACATCTCATCTTTCGGTTGGATGGCGTCGAGATTTATCGAAGTCCGGATCCCGAGGATCAATTTCCCGAGCCGCTGTTTGCTATCCTGAATTTTGCCAAAATCAACGATTCTTCTATGCTCGGCAGTCCTTGGGTTCTTGAGGTGGATTGGGTGAGGCACGAAGTTTTTCAGAAATAATACGGGCGGTTATCGGGTTTGGCTCGCGAGCCTGCTAGCGGGGCTGCCGGTTATTCCACCAACGTCAGTTCGCCAAACAAGCCCGCGTCAATCCAGCCTCTGTCTTTGCCCTCACCTGGGGCAAATTCAGAGCCAATAAAGTTTTCTCGTAATTCGCTACCATCGTTATCGCAATAGGCCACCATCAATCCCATGACCTTACCGGCTGACAGTAATGTTGGTTGATTGTTGTCTGTGTCGTCCTGGTAAGCCGCGGTGTATACATCAATGCTGACCTCCCAAAGGATCGTATTGTTGACTTGCTGCCATCGGCTTTCAACGTGATGAGAGTAGCGCCGCGGTTTTTTATCAGTGCCGATATCGATGGCTTGATTGTCCAAAGAAAAATGATAGGTAAAGGCGTTGTGATTATATTGATGATCGCCGCCAGAATAATCTTCGTCTAAAAACACCTCCAAGGTGTCATCGTCCCAATATTGGCTGAGTGGGTCGCGGTGCGTATCGATCAGGATATCGTCGACAAATTCGCCTAGAAGGTAGAGCTTGTTTTCAGTCCAAACAACTTTGTACCGACCTTGAAAATCATCCCGGCTATACTCTGGGCCCAGCCAGCGCTGATTCAAGGGCCGCCAGGCCGCTTTCTCCCATATCGCTTCGTCAGCCACGCCGTCTACGACCAAGGCTTCGAGCGCTTGCGGCGCTTGATAATGGGTTCTGCCAGGGTAGTGGGTGCTGTCAGCGTGAGCGGGCGAGATTGTCAACACTGGCAACATCATGACCAACCTTAGCCACTGTTTAGGATTTGAACTGCCCATGGTCAGATGCTCCCTATTTAGAACTTGGTGAATCAACCTAATGTACTTAGAGGCCATCGTCTAAATACTGCCGTCGCTTGGCGCTGGTGCCGTAGAAAACAACTGCCTGTCGCCTACCACTAGGTCAACACGACGGATTCGTCCGCTGCGTTTGAACAGTTCGTTGGCCATTTCTAGGGGTAGCGTTAACGCAGGTAATATTTGCTGGGTGCCATCATCCCATGTCACCTCAAGGCGGGCGCTGGTTTGGTTATCCAGTCGATAGACCAGTGGCACCTGGCACCAAGTAAATGCTAATCCGGCAGCGGGTACGGCGAGTTGTTGCCATTGTCGATCCACATCGAGAAACCGAAAAAGTGTGGGTTCTGAAACGAATTCACAGGATCGAAGCAGTCCGGGATCAAAGAGGACTAGGCCACCATGAACCCGAATCCCCAATTCCGCAAAACGGGTGATGATCTCTTCTTTAACTTGGCCTGTCATACCGGGTTGTTGGGCGCCAATATGACTAGGAGTATGGGAATAAGGGTCTGTGGGAAAGGCGCCGTATTCAGCGGGCGTCTTATTAAAGCCGATGCCGTCACGAATACGATAGTACAATTCACCTAATCGGTGACTGATTGCGTGCTGACTTTTAGACCCGTTTTGGCCGGCTTGTTCCCGCGCAATAAAGAAGTTTTCCTGTGTCGCTAAAAGCAATTTAGACACCATGTGCCAATAGATACTGCCGAGACCCTCAAAGCCGAACATACCGCCCGACCGGCCAGTAAAGGCTTTGTGATTGAATACCTGCTCGTACAATGCTTGCAAGGGTGCCCGTGCTTGTTCAAGGCTGTCGCCATATTCCTCGGTCAATGCATCTAGTTGGGCATTGAGATCAAAAATATTGCGTAGTTCAGCATTGAACCGGTAGCAGTGGTTGGCGTCCTGCTCGATAATACGGTGTTCGCCCTGGGCCAACATTTTCATTAGGACAGGCAAGGCTTCAACTTGATGCGTGGGCAGGCGATTTTTCTCTAAGAAGCTCGGTAATTGACGGTCGGGATAGAGCAGAAAGGTTTTCTGATCGGCTCGGTAAAGATTGCTTTTGAATAATCCTTCTAACACCGCCACGGCTTCGACCGGTGCTATAGCGCCGGAACTAAGCGCTGCGACCTGGCCTTCTAGCATCGCGTAAAGTCTGTCGACGCTGATGGCGTCGAGGCGCAGTTCCAGCAAGTTGTACGCATGATAAAGGCCGTCAGGTGCTAGGTTGCTTTGTATACTGTGATCGATGGCAGCCAGCGCGTCGTCGAGCAGAGCCGTTATATCCCTAATGCGGTGGGTTCGGGTGCCACTGAAGGATTCCTGTTGATAGATAACTTGGCGATACTGTCCAGAGGCTTGGCCAAGCTCGGCCAATATGGCGTAACGCAATGTTTCAGCGATTGGGCCGTTACTTAGGTGCACGCGCGCTGAGTTTAGGGCGCCGGCGGTGTCGACCAACCATTGACTGACTTCTGTAGACAAGTTGATCTCGTCCGAGTGTCCATTGGTCAATTGCGTTGTGAGCAATTGTTGCAGAAGTCTGACATAGCGGCGCATATAGTAGAGCGTTACCATCGACAGACCTTGGCCAACCAGCGCATTATTCGCGTCGTTCCACTCGGGTCGTTGGGTGTTAAGCCAGATGCCACCGTCTATGACGAGATTGCCCAGCTTGCTTAGCAGCGGTACCAATAACTTTTCGAGTAGATTAACCAGGTATACCTGTCCAGAAGCGTCAGCCAACAACTTGCCATCGGCCCCCAGACTGGCGACCCGTTGTTCAATTCGCTGCGCCAGCTCATGATCAAAAACTACAGTGCTCTTCGCGTTCTCTAACAAAGCGTCGAATGGCTTGATCTTGTAAGGTACATTGGCGTAGCTAAATATAGGCCGGCGCAGAAGTTGATCAAGCCGGTTTGGATGAAACTGTTGTGAAAGCTCCAGTAATTTCTGCAAGTAGATGATTTGGTGATCGCCCCAATAGCCAATGTAGCTCCAGGGGTCATCCGGTTCCTCAATTTCCCAGTCGATCCCTTCTTTGGTGATCCGATAGGGGTTATAGCCATCGGCTGTAGATGCATTGACGAACTTAGCGATGACATTTTCGATAAATTCTGGGTAGCTGAACATCAAAGCTTCCCAGTTTTGAAAGATGTCTCGCCAATTTCCTTGGTATGCCAGCAATGGATCGCCTGTTTCGTCTTTTAGCTTGATCTCGAATTCATTCCAAGGGCGGCTAGGGTCGCCATGACGCCGACCAAAAGTGATGGGCAGGTATTCGTAGGTCAGGCGTTCAAGTTGTGGATCACCTTGTTCAATGATCATCGACAGTAATTGATTGAAGTGTGTTTGTGGGGGCAGTGCTTCAAGTAATGTCTGATGCTGTTGATAGACAGGGCCATTAAACGAGCGGATCGTAGCGCCGAAATCCTGAGCGTCGACTTGATACTGATTGTCGAATATACCGCCCCGCATAATATTGTATTGAACATTGGCATAGTGATGAACTGCCACAGTCTCTTCAGCGGTTACCTGAAATCCATCACCAGCGGCCATGATCCGAGCGAGTGCGTCGGAGCTCTGTTGAAGAGACTGTTCAATCGCTGCCTCTAGTGCCTGAGGGTTAGCGAGTTGATGTTGTAGATTGACCGACTGTGTTTGGCTTTGCTCGATGTTGGCGACCAACTGCCAGCAAGTTGCTGTCTTTGGCGCCAGTTTGAGTGAGGCATTGACCATAAAGGCGCCACGAATACCGCGTTTGTGGTTTTCCTGGGATACCTCGGCAGAGTCACGAAAACGGTTAATTTGTTGACTGCTGAGCAGGATCTTTGGTTTATCAAGCCCTAAGCTAAAGACCGTGGTGGCCTTCAGCGACTCGCTGGGCTCGGCGCGATCGGTGATGCCAGAAAATAACGTGAACAAAGCCAGTCCAGTGTGCTCGTCGAGCTCATTCCATTTATAGGCATCCACTAGATAGCTGGTGTTGGTCTGGGCGTAGCGAGGAGTGCCGGCGGGTAGTAAATTTTGCAATCCATCGAGGAGCTCGATAGAACAGCTTCCAGCGCCAAAATTCTCGATCTCACACTGTCTCACAAAGCCGTAGCGATCGCTGCAGGCCCAGGTATAACGAAACACCAGCTGCAGGTCATGGTTAATTTCCTCAAACAGGAGTTTATTGCCTAAGCTATTTTTATACAGGTTGCGATTGATGTTAAAGCGGTTGTCATGTTCTGCGTTGAAGGGTTCCCAGTCATCATGCTGTCCCTCCAGTTCGACGCGCAGCAGCGTTTTGCTGCCGGTATGTGGTGTGCTTTCGTAGATCTTGTCGACAGTGATATAGGGGAATAGTGACGTATCCGGGGACACCCGGCCGGCGGCTAAACCACCATTGGATGCGACAAATAACCAATGATCGCTATCGGATACGACGCTGATAAAAAACGGCGGAATTTTGTCGACATTGCGAATCGCGTAATACCGCTCTCCGGCCATGGTCACGAACTCACCGGTGACTGCAGCACTAGGGGTCGATGGTTGGGTTAAGACGGATGCCTTTGACATAGCGTCACCGGTGAGCGCTGCACTTGAGATAGGTGTTTTCATGGGTGTTTTTCTTCTTCGCAGGGCGATAATTCGGCGTAGGTGTCGCGGATGGCTAATGTTGATAGCGGCTTAACGAAGGCCAGTTGCCGGTGACCTCGCCGCATTCGTCGCTCGGTAGTGCCGTCGCGAGTCTGTGAGAACGCTGCTACAGTCGCGCTCAGGCGCCCATAGATGGAGTTTGTGATACCAGATTTCATCGTTGTTACAAAACTGCCCGAATGTCGGTCGCGTTCACAGGTGGCTTTAGGGTCGGCGTCAAATTTCGCCAGACTGTCTGTTGAGTCCATTCGGCGTGTCTGGCAGCGCCCACTGTCAGAGCGTGTATGCTTGCTAGTGAATTCCTCGCTTCCTCTTGGTCGTTATTTAGCACGCTATTGTCCTACAATAAGGTTTTTGCCGGCTCATTGTGCAACCGTAGGTGAGCAGAATACGGGAGTTAGAAATCAGCGCAATAAGGCTGCGGTAAGAGGGGCTTGTCGCGCGATGAAAGTATTGCCGCGTGGAGTTGAGGCTGTCATGCACGGGTGAGAGTCATTCCTTGAGTGACGGCATAATCTTTGCGAAGTGTAGATATCCGTTCTGCCGCAGTATAAGTCCTTTTAGCCGCATACAGCATAGAAGTGACCTGTCGGGTCTGCGAATATGCAACCAAGCGTGCGATGCCAAGACGGGTCTGTCTCGAGCGAAACACAACAGCATTTCTAGTTCGACAATGCTTACAGTTTGGTAATGCTGATAGTTCGGTAATGCTGATAGTTCGGTAATGCTGATAGTTCGG
>JABMOJ010000325.1 GCA_013204195.1 SAR86 cluster bacterium | reverse complement strand
TCCTGCTCCCAAAGCAGGCGCGCTACCAGACTGCGCTATACCCCGATATAGTGCTCGGCCTTCAATAGGCCAAACGATTTGACAACTACCCGAACGCTAGTCCGTTGACTGGGTAATTCCCCGTTGTCGAGTTATTCAAGAACAGACTCTTACACGAGAGGCGGCATTCTACTGAAGGATATGGCCACCCGTCAAACACGAAAATGGATTCTCGACGCTAATTTATGAATAATAGCCGCATCGCCCCAAAAAACTCATCCAAAGGACGGCTTTTATATGCCCGGTCACACGACAACTGCGCTACCCACGCTGTTCATCTCAGATTTACACCTGGATCCCAGCCGGCCGGATATCCACCGGGCGTTGCTGAGCTTTCTCAGCAATCAGGCCCAAGAATGCGGCGCGCTGTACATTCTCGGCGACTTTTTCGAGGTTTGGCTGGGCGATGATCATAGTCAGCCGTCGGTGGACACCATTATCCTCGCACTCAAGGCGCTGTCCTGCCCGGTGTTTATCATGCACGGCAACAGAGATTTCCTGCTCGGCGAGCGATTTTGTGCTCAGACCGGCGCAACACTCTTAAATGACCCCACCACGATTGATCTGCACGGTACAAAAACGCTGCTGATGCATGGTGACAGCCTTTGTACCGAAGATACGGCCTATATGCAGGTTCGCGGCCAATTGCGCAGCCCGGCATTTCAGGCCGATTTTCTGTCGAAGAGCCTCGCCGATCGCGCGGCCTTCGCGGCACAGGCCAGACAGCAGAGCCAGGCGCATACTCAGAGCACCGACATGGGCATTATGGATGTTACGGCATCGGAGGTGGCCAGGGTGATGGCCGAGGCTGGGGTGCTACGGTTGATTCATGGCCACACCCACCGCCCCGCCAGGCACTCTTTACTGGTGGAGGGCGAGTCTGCCGAGCGGATTGTGCTCGGCGATTGGGACCAGCTGGGTTGGTTTATACAGGCAGATGCGACGGGGGTTCGGCTCGAGTCTTTTAGCCTTTGAGATCTTAGCGACGCTTACCGACTTTCGTCTCTGGAATCACATCAATACCGCCTGCCAACACGGGCAGGCCGCTGTGGAAGCGGAATTCGTGATCCTCTGACTCGATCAAACGCTGATCTTCGCTCAAGAAAAACGCGATGCGGTCTTCAAGAGGCTCTTTCATTTGCGCCTCGTACTGCTGGTAGTAGCGCTTAGCAAAATCCAGATAAATCATGAAGTGCCGAGCTTCTGACTTGAGCAATGAGGTGTAGAACGCCGCTAACTCATCGTCCAGTACCGGAATCATGGCGTTGAAGCGTTCGCAGCTACGGGCTTCGACGACGGCACCGACGACCAAGATATCTATCAAACGGGCAGGCTCATAGGTTCTCACGCCCTTGCGCAACTCTCCCGCGTAGCGGGCTGACGGCACATTGGCATAGGGAATATTGCGGGCATTAAGTAAAGACACCACTTGCTCGAAGTGGCGCAATTCCTCGCGCGCTAATTTCGACAGGCGCATCAGCATCTCGGGCTTGTCGATATAACGGTACATCAGGTTCATGGCGGTCGAGGCTGCTTTTTTCTCGCAGTTGGCATGATCAATCAAGAGAATATCGAGATTGGCATTAACCGCCGCGACCCAGCTTGCGGGCGTCTTACAGTATAAAAAGTCGTCTATCGTCATTCTGCAACCTGGTCGGGGCATTCGCCCACACATCTTAACTTTAAGGGCCTATTAGGATAGAATGGGCCGCCTGTTTTCAGCGGTTTACGCCCCTGCGGAGCCGCCACTGCTACTTTTGAATGAATGAGGATCAACACTGTGCTTGAAGCTTATCGACAACACGTCGCCGAACGATTAGAAATGGGTATCGACCCGAAGCCACTCACTGCCGCACAGGTTAACGAGTTGGTTGAACTTTTAAAAGCGCCACCCGCCGGTGAAGGCGAGTTTCTGCTCGACCTGATCACTAATCGAGTGCCTGCCGGCGTTGACGACGCCGCCTATGTCAAGGCTGCCTTTCTCACCGCCATCGCCAAGGGCGTTGATAGCTCGCCAATGATCAGTAAGGTCGATGCCACGACACTACTGGGCACCATGCTCGGCGGCTACAATATTGAACCGCTGATCGACTTGTTGGACGACGCTGAAACCGCTGACGCCGCAGCAGCAGCTCTATCACGCACCCTGCTGATGTTTGATGCCTTCCATGATGTTGTGGAGAAAGCCAAGACCAATGCTCATGCTAAGCGCGTGGTTGAGTCCTGGGCGAATGCCGAGTGGTTTATGGCCAAGCCGAAAGTCGCCGACCAAATCAAAGTCACCGTCTTCAAGGTTGATGGCGAAACCAACACCGATGACCTGTCTCCAGCTGGCGACGCCTGGAGCCGCCCAGATATCCCGCTGCATGCACTTGCCATGTTACAAAAGACCATGGAAAACCCGATTCAGACGATCGAGCAGCTGAAGCAAACCGGCAACCCGATTGCCTATGTAGGCGACGTGGTCGGTACCGGGTCATCACGGAAATCAGCCACCAACTCAGTGCTTTGGCATATGGGCGACGATATCCCCAACATCCCTAACAAGCGTGATGGTGGCGTTGTGCTGGGCAGTAAGATCGCCCCCATCTTCTTCAACACGATGGAAGATGCTGGCGCCCTGCCCATCGAATGTGACGTCAGCAAGATGGAAACCGGTGATGTGATCGTGATCCATCCCTATGAAGGCAAGGTCACCAGCGATAAGACTGGCGAAGTGATTGCCGAATTCGAACTCGCTACCGAAGTGTTGTTAGACGAAGTTCAAGCTGGCGGTCGTATCCCCTTGATCATTGGCCGTGGCCTGACCGAACGAGCTCGAGAAACCCTGGGCATGCCTCAGAACGAGATCTTCAGACGCCCAGTACCGGCGCAAGCCTCGACCAAAGGTTTTACTCTGGCGCAAAAAATTGTCGGCAAGGCTTGTGGTGTGGTTGGCGTACGGCCTGGCACCTATTGCGAACCGAAGATGACTACTGTGGGCTCGCAGGACACCACTGGCCCCATGACTCGCGACGAGTTGAAAGAACTCGCCTGCCTGGGCTTCTCTGCGGACTTGGTGATGCAGTCTTTCTGCCACACAGCGGCTTATCCTAAACCTGTTGATATCGACACTCAGCACACCCTGCCAGACTTTATCCAGACTCGCGGCGGCGTTGCTTTGCGTCCTGGCGACGGTATCATCCACTCTTGGCTGAATCGTATGTTGTTACCCGATACAGTGGGTACCGGCGGCGACTCACATACGCGCTTTCCCATGGGCATCAGCTTTCCCGCGGGTTCAGGGTTAGTGGCCTTCGCTTCTGCCATCGGTGTGATGCCGCTGGATATGCCTGAGTCTGTACTGGTCCGTTTTAAAGGCACCATGCAACCCGGTATCACTCTGCGCGACCTGGTGAACGCGATTCCTTACGCGGCAATTCAAAGCGGTTTATTAACGGTCGCCAAAGAAGGGAAGAAGAATATTTTCTCAGGTCGCATTCTCGAGATTGAAGGGCTGCCTGACTTGAAAGTTGAGCAAGCTTTCGAAATCAGCGACGCGTCTGCCGAACGCTCTGCCGGTGGTTGTACGATTCGCTTGGGCAAGGCACCGATCATCGAATACATGAACTCCAACGTAACCCTGTTGAAGTGGATGATCAGCGAAGGTTATGGCGACGCCCGCACCATCGGTCGACGTATCACTGCAATGCAAGAATGGCTCGCTAATCCTGTATTGATGGAACCGGATGCTGATGCAGAGTACAAAGAAATTATCGAGATCAATCTAGATGATATCAAAGAGCCATTGTTAGCCTGCCCGAATGACCCGGATGATGTGAAGCCGTTATCCGAAGTGACCGGCACCAAGATCGACGAAGTCTTTATCGGTTCTTGCATGACCAACATCGGTCACTTCCGCGCGGCAGCTCAGCTGTTAAATAAAACCAGCGGCATCCCGACCCGTCTGTGGATCTCACCACCCACTAAGATGGACGAGCATCAGCTTCGCGAGGAAGGTATCTACAACATCTTCGCCGCCGCCGGCGCTCGTACGGAAATGCCAGGTTGTTCGCTGTGCATGGGCAATCAGGCGCGCATCGCGCCCAAGTCCACCTGTGTGTCGACGTCAACCCGAAACTTTCCGAACCGGTTAGGTGATGGGGCTAATGTTTATCTCGCGTCAGCTGAATTGGCTGCGATCGCCGCGATACTCGGTCGCCTGCCCACCGTCGCCGAATACCTGGAACATATGCAAGAACTCGACACGATGGCTAGCGAGATCTATCGCTACCTGAACTTCGATCAGATTGAAGCGTTCCAGAAATCAGCTGATACTGCGGTGATACCTGCGGTGAATATCGTCAACGTCGCATAAGCGGTCTTGTAGTTGTAACCGCCGGGCGCCTGCTCTGCGGTTACATAGCATCAGACATTAACCGTCAGCGCCTTAACTCAAAAGGTACTGACGGTTTTTTTTGCGAGCAGTTAAAGCCCACGCTAAAGCGGACTTATCTACTTTTCAAATAATGGTTTGTGACTTGAGAACCTGCGAGCTTGCCGCAGAACCAACGGCCCCAACAGCTCCGACAACTAGCAGCCTGGCTGCCAAGGAGCCATGCCGTCATTAGCCGCGGTGGCGGATCGCGCTAACCGTGGGCCCAGCGTTAGGTAATCGTTCGGATTTTGGCGAACTGGGTTCATATTTTCAACAACCAGATAACTGCGGCCTTCCAATTTTTCGGTACTGCAACGCCGACTGATAAACTCTGATAAATCCTGAAATCCGGTATTCAGATTTGCACTCGTAGGATTCACCGCTTGATTGGGCGACTCGATCGCCACTAGTCCGTCAATCCCCTGTTGCGATGACGCTGAGATCAGCGTTTGTGTATCCGCAACAAAGTTTTCTGCCACCAGCAAAATATTACCACCATCTCCGACATTCGCCTGTGCCACGATTTGACTTTGCCTGAGCGTGAACAGCACCGGGTCAATCGTAACGTTGCCGCCATCATCTCCAGACTTAACCCCACTGGCTGAAGCAGAGACTACGCTATTATCAATCTCTATACGTTCCACTGCACTGATAAGGATACTACCGCCGCCTGATTTTAACGCCACAGTCTGGACCGTAGCATCAACTGCCGTGAACCGATCTGCTGCGATCAAGTTAACTCGACCTGCATTAGCAACGCCTGAAGCCGAGGAAGAAATCAGCGCCTCATTCAGCAGACTCATGCTGGTGCTGGTTAACGTCAAATCACCGCCGAGCCCTGGGCCTGTGGTATCTGACGACAGACGACTGTGGTCAATCAGCAAAGTGTCGGCGGCGATTTCAATGCGCCCTGCATCACCCGTACCACCAAGAGAAGAAACATTAACCACAGCATCTTCTTTTAGCGTCAGATTCGCCGCAGTCAGCGCTACCACACCGCCACTGCCATCACCCCGGGTTAAGGCATCGATACCAGAGTCGCTGACCGATAATTCTGTGGCCACTACTGTCACATTACCGCCCGACCCCGCCCCTAAAGCGTCACTGCGTATCGCCGCAGCATCGGCCAGCGTAACACTCGCCGCGTCAATTCCTACCCGTCCGCCGTTACCCGCGCCCGTTGACGTTGTATTCACTGAACTGCCAACCAGGCTGACTGATTCGCCAACCAGTACAATGCCACCAGCGTCGCCACTGCCAAAGGTTTCAGCGTTCAAACTCGCATCAGCCCGCAATTCAATATTTGTCCCAGTCAAGGTGATGTTACCCCCGCGACCCAAGGCTGAAGTGTTCGATAGCAGACGACTCTGATCGATTACAATATTTTCAGCCGTCAGGTCGATACGCCCGGCGTCACCAGAACCAACGTTTGACGAGACATTGAGTGAAACACCAGCAGTCAAGCTCAGGTTAGTTGCCTCAAGATTGACGACACCGCCATCACCATCGCCATTCGTCAGGGCATTAATACCGGCGTTACTCATTGATAGTTCTGTGGCTGTAATGCTCACATTGCCGCCCGAACCAGTACCCAAGGCGTAACTTCTAATGGTGGCCAAGTCTGTCATGGTGAAGTTAGTCGCATCAATCGCGACACCACCGCCATTGCCCTCGCCTCTTGAGTTAGTAATCAATGCTGCACCAGCGACATTGAGGGTATCAGCAGTGACAAAAATATTACCCGCATTGCCACGACCCAACGTCTGGGCCTTAAGGCTAGTACCGGCCAACAAATCGATCAGCGTACCCGTGATAACAATATCGCCACCCAGTCCAGCGCTTGCCGTATCTGACAGAAAATCACTATGATCAATCGCTATAGTATCCGCCTCAAGCGTGATGCGCCCACCCTGGCTCTCGCCAATGAAGGCCGATACATTAATCGAACTCTCATCAGTCACCACCAGGTCAGTGGCCACGAGACTGATTTGACCCGCATCGCCCAAACCAAAGCCCAGCGCATGAACAATCGCCGCACTTAGGTGCATATCTGCGGCATTCAGCTTGATGTCCCCACCGACGCCGGTATCAAAGGAATTACTGCGAATAGCGGCATCCTCTGTCATTGAGAAAACATCGGCATCTATCTTCACCCTACCACCATCGCCAGCACCACGCGCATCGGTCAAAATAGACGCGGCAACCATGTTAAACGTACCTGCAGCGAGCGTAACTGCACCGGCATTGCCTCGGCCGGTACTGCCTGCCGTGAGGGTCGTTCCCGCTAACAAATTAATGCTAGTGGCCTCAATAGCGACGCTGCCGCCGGCACCCGCACCGCTGGTGTTCGACACAATAGCCGTGGTTGACGATGTGAAGGAATCGGCTACAGAACGAAACCTGCCACCACCACCGAGTCCGGCAGCGGTGATATTCACAAATGAATTTTTCAACTCCACAGTGCCACCTAACAGAGACAAAAATCCCCCGCTACCCTCGCCAGCGACACTGGCATCCACCTGCACACCGTCCCAGTCAATGACGTCTGCCAACATGACGATATCGCCACCTAACCCTTTGTTTCTGGCTTCGGCTTCAATAGCCGAATCCGTGAAATTGATACTGGTCGCTTCGAGCTTCAACCGTCCCGCCTGCCCCGCACCGACACTCACCAACTGAAATCTTGAGCCACCAGAGACCGAGACCGACCCCGACTTTATATCAATCAGCCCGGCATTTCCGCCAACCGCTCCAGGGGCCAAAGACGACACATTAAAGGTAGAGCCCCCGCTGATATTCACGGCGTCACCGATCAAGAAAATATCACCGCCGGCACCTAAACCGCTCACCGCGCCTACTATATCGCTATCATCGATATTAATTATCGGCGCTGTCAGCCGGACGTCACCACCGTTACCAATACCACTAGTGCTCGCATTTAAGGTCGACTGCTGGTCAATAGTAATACTCGTCGTAGCCACAAGGTCGACGAGATTAGCATTCCCAGCGCCTTCGGTTTTCACGTCGATGGCCGATTGCGATCGCAGCACGATGGTATCTGCTGACACTGAGACTTTGCCACCATCGCCTGAAATTACAGAAGTCGCGAGCAACTGACTATTATTCTCAATGCCGAAACGGCTAGTCGCATCAATCGTGATACTTCCCGCCGTGGCCCTAGCAAACTCACTCGAGGTGTTAAGGCTGGAATTATTCCGGAGCAGGAAGTTGTCGGTATCAATGGTGAGATTACCGGCTCTAGAACCCTCGCCACTGGCTAACTCGATCACGCTGCCTGAATCAACGAGAATATTCTTACTGATCAAACCGATATTCCCACCGGATCTTTCTCCGCCAGAAGAAGAAATGAGCTGAGCATTATTACTAAGCTGGATCTTGTCCGCTTGCAGCAATATGTCGCCGCCACTGGCTTGCAAATTGCCTGAACTAATCACACTCGTACCGGATGCGCCTCTTAACAGGATAGCGTTGGACTGAATATCAATACCGCTGTCTTTGCCCGCAGCACTAATAAAGGAATCCACTGCGCTCACCTGGCCACCGAGGAATATTACCTTACCCTCAACCGCCTGCAGCGAAGCCTGGTTCAGCGTAATGCTGCCCACGGTCTTAGCCCCCGTCGACACTTCCACTTCTTGCGCAAAAATGTTGACCTGATCTAGAGCGATTGTCTGCGCGCCGACATAGACGTTTTGCGAGGCTTCGACCACACTAGCCACGACATCAGGGTCGCTGTTGAAAGAGACCGCTCCGTGGCTAGCACCAAGAAAACCGAAACTACTGATAGCCGCTGTAGACAAGGTTGATGCGGGCGACAATTGGGAATAGAAACGTGACCCATCAACAAAATTGACAAAATCACTAGTAGAGAGATTGAAGCTACCGCTGACGTCAACTACAGCGCCATTGCCAAAGATAATTCCCGCTGGGTTGATCAACCACAAGTTTGCCTGATCGATACTGGCGCGAACCTGACCGGCTATTGTTGAATTTTGGCCGCTCGTTACACGCGCGATAATATTAGAAATACTGCTAGGACCAGAAAAATTCGCAATTTCACTACCACCGACATCAAACGTCGAAAAGCTATGGAACAAATTTGCACCCCGAGTTTGGCCAAGATTGGCAGTGATATTGTAAGTCGCTCCATTACCAGCACTGACGATTTGATTTGGCAGTCCGCCCATAGAACCGTCAAGCACAACACTACAAAAAGACCCATTTGACAGTGTCACGAGGGCCAGAAACAATGTGCTACGCACGCTGCAACGTCTGAGTCGCTGAAAATTAAAATTTATAGTCATAGCTCAACCTGAAGTGGATGCCGTCATCTTGTAAATTCCGATTTTCAACTGCGAAATCTGTAAAGCCGTGAGCCACATACAGCTCAGCACTGAACCCATTCGCGACGCTATAGGCGATACCAGCGCCCAGACTAGAAATCGTATCTCTACCGAGGCTGACGCTGCCAGAGGCATTTTCACCACTACCCCAATCATAAAACGCGACAATTTCGAACCCAGGCAAAGCCTCAAAGCGATAGTTGCTTTCGACTGAGAATAACAAGGCATTGTCTCGCACAATTTGGTTTTGCCTGTAACCACGAACAGAACCAACACCACCTAGGGCGAATTTTTCAACCGAGAGTAATGTACTCGCTGAATACTGGCCGAGCACTTTAGCCGTGACGTAGAATCGGTCGGTCAACATGCGCGCATACTGCACCTGAGCGAGATACGCGGTAAAGCTTCCATCTGGCCCTGCGCTGCTAGGATCATCCACTGTCGGCTGAAGCGCGCGGGTGCCATGAGAAACGGTCAACTTTGCCGCCAATGACGCCGCTAACCCTTGCACCGCATAGTTCACAGAGAGCCTAGCTGGCGTCACACGGCTTTCTCCGTCTAGCGCACCTTCCGAAAAAGAAAATGCCTGCCCGAGCAACGACGTTTGATTACGTCGCGACTCGAACGCCAAACCCAAGGACAAGGATGAGTCTAACTCGCTGATCACCGGCCAGTTAAACACGATACCTGAACTCTCGGTCTCGCTATCAACATCTAAATCCGCAAAAGGCTGTTCGATAACAGACGAATCACTGCGGCTATGCTCGAACGTTACGGTTAGATCACTGAACGTCAGAGGCAAACTGTATCGAACATCAATGGCATCGAGTCCTTGAGTTGTTGACACAGAGCCTTGCAAAGCATCGCCCCAACCAGTGAGGTTATTTGCCTCCATCTGTAAGCGAGTATTGTTCGAGCCAATAGACGGAGACCTATCGTTAGCAAGGCTGACACCAATCGCAAACCTGGGCACCGTATCTGCGACAAGCAGCAATGCGGCACTACCAGCCACACCCGTCGGTTCAACTCGGGCATCGATACGGGTAATTCGTTGATCTTGCTCCAATAGTTTTAACTGAGCTTGAAGTTCTACCAAATTAAAGGGTTGATTGAGGCGCAGCCGCCCTGTGATATAGCGATCTCTTAAGTCACTGGCAATCGTCATGGTTAACAGTCGACCAGGCGTCAACACAAGTCTCAACATACCCTCTGTAATTTCCTGATTCGGAATTTGGACGCCGGTGTTGATATAGCCGTTAACCGCATAAAGCTGATTCAATCGATTTTTCATCGTTAATAAATCATCGACACCGACAGAGACCTGCAGATAGTCAGCAATAATGTGCTCAACATCGTCGGCCAAGTTACCAACGACACACTGAGAATATTCGCCTTCGATCGCCCCCATTAACGCGTTTGACGGCGCCAGCTCATCGCTAGTGTCTAGCTCACAAACAACGGACGTTAGTACAACGCCATCGAGGCGCGTTACTGCATCCACAGCGGTCTTCGCGTCGACAACAGCGTCAGCATGAAGCACATGCGTGCTCAGCATACAGCCGACAACGCATAATCGCAGTAGACGCCTCATAACCAATTGCCGATTAACATGTACGGCGCCCAATAGTTCGGATGACTGAAGCGAGGTTGAGTAATCAGGCGCATTTGGGCTGTTCGTAACGCCTGAGCTTTAGTCACACCTTGAACCGATATCTGTTGATAGAAAGTATTAATAATTTCTACTGTTGCTGAATCACTGATCTCCCACAACGTCGCCAAGGCACTACGCGCACCAGCTTTCAATGCAACACCGGCCAAACCAAGCGCGGCTCGCTGATCGCCGGCCGCCGATTCGCAAGCGCTTAAAACCAGGAGTTCGAGCGGTTGATCACTGGCTTGACGGCTAGCGATGCTTTGCGACAGAACGTCCATTGTTAGCTTTTTGTCATAGGCTAACAAAAAGGACTTTTGTGGGTTACTGTCAAAATGCCCATGGGTAGCAATATGAAAAATAGAGTATTTTGTTGAAGCCAACTCAGCACTCACATCCGCAGCTAGAAAGCTCGTATCTTGCAAAGTAGACGCACGATAGTGCGTTTCTAGGTTAAGCAGCTCCCCCGTCACGCCCGGCAAACCAGCCATACCCTGGACGGATTCTGAAACACCTCCTGCAAAAAAATTGGGCAATCGTGCATCTAAAGGCGCAGGCATCGTTATACTGACGCCGGGTGTTGTGGCAATGGCGTACTTTTCAACTAAAAATTGTTCGCCGTCATAAAGTGCTGCCATTGGAACCGTTCGCAATACACCATCGGGCACAAACAAAAGCGTGGTTACTTGATTTTTTTCAAGTAATGGTTCCGCCTGTTTTATCAATAAATGATAAATCTCCTCGCCTAACTCAAGATAGTCGTCATCTCCTAGATCACTTTGAATCACATAACGAAACTCGTTTACCAACGCATCAAATTCGGCCTTCTCCACCGGCGTGGTATATAAATGTACTTTGTCACCAATATTAACCAACAAAGATAATTTATCTGCGAGGATAACCGGATAAAGCACTGCGGTTGCTGGCTCAATATTATTTAGCTCTAGTGTCTTGTCTGGAATGACGCAGTCGTTCTGAAAATAGTCCTGCAGCTCAGCAGACTTGGCCTGCTCAAGTACGACCTGAACCTGTTGCAAGTAGGACTGCTGCTCATCACCCACGCTCTGACTAGCCGCATCTAACAACAAACTCGACAGTTCTGTAAACAACGGCTGAATCTTCTGATAAAAAGTGAAGGGAGAGCCGTCAATGAGTGACTGGCGCACAGGCTCAAGAGTTCGTATCGCTCGATAGTATTCCTGGATAGCCTCGGCGATCTGTCCCGACTGAGCGCTGGCTCGAGCTAGCTGCCATTCCCATAGATAAGCGCTTTCATAAGCCAGACTATCGTTTGCATAAAAAGTCGCCGCTTGCAGCAAGGGTAAGGCGGCGTCATGCTCCCCATTATCTAGCAAAATCTGGCCTTTATAGCCGAGCGCATAACTCAACAAGCGGTGTTCCTTATGCTGGA
>JABMOJ010000324.1 GCA_013204195.1 SAR86 cluster bacterium | reverse complement strand
TGGCTCGTGCGGGTTTTGACCCGAGCGCCGCCATCGGCTTACAGGAAACATTTGTGCAATTATCTGCCGGCCGCGAATCTAGTTGGATTGAAGGCCTGTTTGCCAGCCACCCGCCGTCACCTGACCGAGTCGCAGCCAATAAGATGACGGCACAAGCACTCAATGCCACCGGTGAGATCAACCAGGCGCAGTACGAAACCCAAATCAAGTCATTGAAAAATCGGCTACCAGCCTACCAGCTACTCGACAAAGCGACCGCGCTAGCAGCGAAAAATCATCTTGAGCAAGCCGTTGAGGCCATCGATCAAGCTATCGAGAGCGTCCCCGAGGAAGCCCGCTTTGACGGTTTGAAGGGCGAGATTTTACTTTCTCAAGCCCGCTACCCGGCAGCGGTTGCCGCCTTCTCCACCGCGCTAACTAAGGATAGTTCCTATTTTGAGTATCACCTCGGCCGCGGTTTGGCGCGCGCCAAGCTCGGCGATGCCCAGGCTGCGCGTGTCGACCTAGAGCAGAGCATCAAGCTATTACCCACGGCCTTGGCCAGCAATGAACTCGGCCAAATGTCTCTCGCAAACGGCGACCTAGGCAATGCCAAACGTTACTTCCAAGCAGCAATGGGCGCTGGCGGCGGCCTCGGCACAACGGCCAGCATGGCCTTTATGCGGCTCGATCTTGAAGATAATCCGGAGCAGTATATTAGTGTCGCACCCGCCATGACTGAAGCCGGTCATCTGGTCGCGACGGTACTCAACCGCACCAACCTGAAGCTGACGAGCATCAGCGTAGAATTTAGCGCGCGGGTCAATGGCCAACCGGCGCAAATTATTCGCACTGTGGCGCAACTAGCACCCAATGCCCAGTATCAACTAGACAGCGGTTGGCAATTTAAGGGGGCCGATCAGCTTGAGGCGATTCAGATTCGGGTTCTCAAAGCCCGCGCCGCCCCATAGATTGGCCGCGATACGCCGGTCTAGACGATTGCCGATGATTAACCCTTCATGGACTGCATCGTGCTAGGCTTTGGCGCTGCAAAATCTATTGGAATGCTCACTTGAAACTCAGTAACAAGACGCTGTTCGCCTTTGCATTTTTGAACCTGCCACTGTCCCTAGGCGGCTTACCCCTGGGGTTATACCTCACGCCTTATTACGCCTCAGAGTTCGGCATCAGCCTGTCCATGATCGGCGTCATCATCATGCTCACTCGGATTACCGACGTGATTACGGACCCCTTAATCGGCACCTTATCCGATCGCACACCCGCAAAATACGGCCGCCGGGGTTTATGGATTTTGATTGGCATGCCCATTATGTCGGTGGCCGTCATCGCCGTATTTGATCCATTCTTTACCCCGACGCCGTTGTACCTGTTTACCGCTGTCGCCTTGTTGTATTTTGGCTGGACCCTGATCGGCATACCTCTGACCGCCTGGATCGCAGAAATATCCAGCGACTACAATGAACGCTCGCGCATCACTGGCGCGCGCACCTGGGGCGGCATCGTCGGCTCATTGGTGGCCATCGCTGCACCGCTGATTTTAGCGGGGCTGGCGGGCGCCGGCTTCAGCAGCCTTACACCGGAAACCCCCGGCAGCCTGCAACCCATGTTGCGCGTCTTAGCCTGGTCGTCGGTTATCTTCCTGTTTATCAGCGTACCATACCTGTTGCTGAACGTTCCCCAGCCGCTCTTCAAGCAGACGGAGCGGGTTGACTTGAAAAAAGGTTTTCGGTTAATTCTGCAAAATCAGGCCTTCAGACGACTGCTAATTGCCAATGTCCTTGGTGCCATCGGCTGGAACTCCATCAACACCCTGTTCATCTTCTTTGTGACGCTTTACTTGTTAGCCGATGCGAGTCAGTGGCCGATTATTATTGTCAGCTATCTGATGGGTCAGTTTGTCGGCACGCCGTTGATCATGACCATCGCCTCTCGATTTAATAAACATCGACTATTGGCGGTCTCATCCCTGATTTCCAGCGCGATCTTTAGCCTAGTCCTGTTATTCCAGCCGGGCGACTATGTCTGGTATATCGTGTTGAATTTTTTCACAGGCATACTGGCGCCAGCCAACGCCATTCTTGCGCCGTCCATGGCGGCCGACGTCATTGACCAAGACACGCTGGAGAGTGGCGAGCAACGGGGGGCGCTGTTTATGGCCCTGTGGGGCATGGCTGACAAATTTGCTATCGCCGCGGCCGCCGGTATCACCTTGCCATTAGTCCAATATTTGGGCTTCGATCCCTTGATTCAGAACGATCCGGATAGTCTCAAAGTGCTGCAATACTCTTTTTGTTTCGTTCCGATATGTTTCTTCATCCTGTCCGTTGGCTTTCTCTGGAACTATCCCTTGACCCGAGAACGCCACGGCGAACTCAGAGAAGCGCTCACCCGTAAAAATTTACTGGCGCAAGACATGGATGGGCCCTGAGTCCAGGGCTTCGCGATGAGTTTCATGCTATAAAGATCGGCGAGAAATTCATGAGTAGCGAGTCTATGGCGCACAAGCATTGGGAAAATCCAGAATCTATTGGTTATGGCAGATTACCCGCCAGGGCGAACATGCCTGCCAGTCGCGACCGCAGCTTGTCACTGAACGGCAACTGGCAATTTCTTCGACTCAAGCATCCTGACGATGCACCCGAGCAATGGATGACACCGACATTCGATGCGACCACCGATAACTGGCAGCCCATGCCAGTGCCGTCATTGTGGACTCGCCCCTTGACCACCAGAGATGATGGCTCACCCATAACACCTGACTTGCCCATCTATACCAATGTACAGATGCCCTTCAAGCAGGAGCCGCCTTTGGTACCGCAGGAAAATCCCACTGGCCTGTATCGTCGCCAATTTAAACTACCCAAGAGCTGGCAGGGTAAGCGGATGGTGATTTATTTGGGCGGCGTCGAGAACAGCTTTTACTTACACGTCAACGGCCGGGAAGTCGGATTCGCCAAGGACTGCCG
>JABMOJ010000323.1 GCA_013204195.1 SAR86 cluster bacterium | reverse complement strand
GATCCCGGCTGGTCCGGCGCGAGTATCCGCGGCAAAATCCCACAGCTCATCACCCGCCTCCAGCAGCTGACCCAAATCCTTATCCCGGGTCAAAATCACGACTCGACCGGCATTCACCAAACCACGCCAAACTTGAGTGAGGCTGCCGATAATATCGTCAGCCTCAAAGGTCGGCAGCGCATAGTGCCGAATACCGAGCAATTCAGTGGCCCGCTGGCACTGTTGAAATTGATACAACAAATTATCATCGGGCAATTCTCGAGTGGCCTTATAGGCTGGAAAAATGCCGTTTCGAAAGCAGGTATTGAGACTCTCATCAAAGGCACAGGCTACATAATCCGGCTGGCGCTCGAGTAAATCCAGGAGAAAACTGGTGTAGCCGTGCACGGCATTGACCGGTTCATTCCTGTGATCGGTAAAACTCGGCGGTAGGGAAAAATAGGCGCGAAAGACATAAATAGAGGCATCCACCAGATGCAGAGTATCAGTCACGAGGCAGTAACCGCTTCACGACCGCGCTGAAGCTCATTACGATCTCGTTCTGGGCATAGACCTGACCGCGAACAAACACCATGGAGCGGGTCTTACGCATAACCTCTGCTTGGCAGGTGACTATCTGGCCGATTTCGGCGGCAGCGACAAACTCACTGTTGAAGCTCACTGTGACACAGCTTTCCGTCTCATAGCCGTCGGTCGCCACCATGCAAAGTCCATAGTCGGCGAAGGTCATAAGCACTCCACCATGGACAATCTGATTGGCATTGCAGTGCTGCGCGCCGGCGAGGAAGGCAAACTCGTAAGCGTCGCCCTCACGTTTGAAATAGAAAGGGCCTATATGATCTTCGGCCTGATCATAGCCCGAGTCGGTCTGGTAGCCTGCAGGAAACGTCATAAAACTAATCCGGTAATTGCGCGTAGGCGCTCAGTGTAGCAAAGTCGGCACCGCCCTTAGGCATTCCGACGGCCAGGGCTTGAGCAAATTGTCGCGCCCGCGCGGGCAGCCCCTGACTGATCAGCCCCATTGCCTGGTCGCGAACCCACACTTGCTGACGAGGGCGATCGAGATTCGCCGCATCGAAGTTATCACTGCTGAGGCGAAACGGCAGGCCGGCTGCCTGACTGAAAATCCACTCCAGCGCCTGGGGCTTACCCTCAACCTGCTCGAATTGTTGTTGCCGGTCAAAGTCTCTATCTGCCTGATACCAGTAACCATAGTCTTCCAGTTGCCGTCTTCGCGCCCCTGCCAGGCACCAGTGGGCCGCTTCATGTAAGGCACTGGCAGCATAGTCGGCACGGAAGATTATTTGGTGCCAGGCATGGGCGGCGCTGGCGGGCAGATACAGAGGCTCGCTACCCGCACCCACCAACTGAGTCTGGTGGCTCGCCTGGAATTGGCTATTGAAGATCTGGATGATCTGAGCTGCTGGGGTCACGCTGGCTCCTGCTCGCTCCCGGGCAGGCAGGCGACGCGTTTCAGGCGCGCATGGTATGGCGCAGATAAATACGGCTCACCGGCAAGCAGGTGAGCCAGATACCAACTGGCTGGCTTCAGACCCGCCACCACATGTTCTGGATTAGCAATATAGGTCCAGGCTTGAAATACCCCTTGGCTAGTTTGCACGGCCTGTTGCGCCCGAGTGTACAGATTCGGATAACCCTCGAAAACATCCATCACGGTGATCTGATCCGCGTCGGTGAGGCGATAGATCACACCTTCCACCACACTCGAAGCAGCAGCCACCATGACATTAGCCGATGCCGCACCGGGATATTTTTGGGAACGCTTATTAAAGGCCAACTCAAAGCCTGACAATCGCCCAGCAAGGTGCAGATCAAAACCCATCTGCCGAGTTCTAACCCGGTCTGGATTCATATTGCTGCCATAGGCGAAGTAATAGCTGCAGGATAGGTTACTGATATCGGTCAGCCCTTTTTAATCCAGTAGGTATACACCGAGTCGGTCTGCTCCTGGCGGAGCAACTCGTGATTCAAAAACTTGCAATACTTGACGAAGTCCCAGGAGGTTGAGGGATCAGTTGCCACCACCTTGACAACATCTCCCGACGCCATATCCATCATCTTGTTGCGCACCACCATCAAGGGTTCGGGGCAACGCAAGCCGGTCGCGTCAATGTCGTAATCTGCTTCTATATCCATAGGGCACTTTATACACGGATTCCAGCGGCGCGCCTACCTCGATAACGAGTAGCGCCGCTCCTATAAAGGCATATTCAGTCTGACAATTGCATTCCAGCTATTTCGATTCCGCACCTGACAACGTATACTTTTCTTTCTCAAAATATTTGCTGCCACGGGTAATTTAATGATCAGGGTTCTTATCGAGCGAAACGTCGCACCAGGTATGGAAGACTACTACGACGCGACAATCAAACGCACCGTGAGCAGTGTCGTCAAGGCCGAGGGCTGCCTGTCGGGCGAGTCACTGAAGGACCCGAGTAACCCGCGCCGGCGCATTGTTATGTCAAAGTGGCAATCCCGCGATGACTGGGACCGCTGGTTCTTCTCTGCTGAACGCCGCCAGGTCATTGCCGAAATTACGCCCATGCTCGAAGGTACAGAGACAATCACCCTGCTGGAACTGACTCACTAGACCAGCCTTTTCGCCTTCCTGCCGCCTCATAATATCTCGCACATCAAGACTTGCAACAATCCAGCGCGCGCACTCCTCGCCATCAAAACCGACTCACTCAAATTACTTGCTGTGGATCAGTCCCGATTACCGAACCCAACACCGCGGAACAATTCACGTCCGGAGTTTTGATCAAACTTGAAACGGTACTTGAGAAAAACACCCTCAGCAGTGTAGTCACTGGCACTAAAATCCTGATCGCTAAAACCCGTAAAATTATAGCCCAGCGACATCCAAACATTGCGCGCCATGCTGTAACCCACCGAGACGCCGTACGAATAGTCAGCCACATCGGCCGCATAGCTACTGTAACGTCCACCCTGAAAGCCGATATCCCAACGCTCGCCCATATCGTGTCGCACCTCTACGCCATACAGGTCTGTGAAACCACGGTATTCATCTTGATCGAAGTTATCCACCACATACTTCAAGCCATACTGGAAGGCGATTTGGGTATCCTCGCGCCATAGGTAATTAGCATTAAGATTGTTGACCACTTTTTGAGTTCGAGTATTGAAGCCCTGCGTGGCCGTCGAACCATGAGACAGGTCTAGGCGATTAAACAGACTCCAGCGACTGTCTTGCGGCCGATAGACATACCCGAACTGAACACCCGTGAGTTCAGTCTCTGCGGTATCACTATCTGAAGTTTGGACATCGAGTCGAGCCAGCAACTGCTGGCCTGCATCCAGGTTATGAATGACGTCGGACGCCAAGTTCATCTTGTCTTCGGTATCCGCTGTTCGATACTC
>JABMOJ010000322.1 GCA_013204195.1 SAR86 cluster bacterium | reverse complement strand
CGAATCTTACAATCGGGTAAAGCGCTTGATAGCTAAGGTACGACAGCGCAGCAGTTTCGGCTCACTTAGGGTTATAATACGCGATCAGGAAGGGAGTGCGATATGCCGGGTAGCAGTATTGGAGATGTATTCAGGGTGACCACCTTTGGTGAGAGCCACGGCTTGGCGCTGGGCTGTATCATCGATGGTTGTCCGCCGGGGATGGCTTTGGATGAGTTGGATTTGCAGGGTGATCTAGATCGTCGCAAGCCAGGGTCCTCAAAGTATTCGACCCAGCGTCGAGAGTCTGATCAAGTCAAAATTTTGTCGGGGGTGTTTGAAGGGTTGACGACGGGCACGCCCATCGGTCTGCTGATTGAGAATCAGGACCAAAAATCGAAGGACTATACGAACATCAAGGACGTCTATCGACCCGCGCACGCCGACTATACCTATGCGCAGAAGTATGGCATCCGTGATTATCGTGGGGGTGGGCGCTCCTCGGCCCGTGAGACCGCCATGCGCGTGGCGGCCGGGGCTGTGGCTAAGAAATACTTAGCCGTTGAACACGGCATCCTGATTAGGGGCTATATGGCACAGATGGGTGACTTGAGCCCGCAGGTCATTGATTGGGATCAGATCGAACAAAATCCGTTTTTCTGTCCAGATGCAGCGCTGGTGCCGCGCCTTGAGCAGATGATCGATGCGCTTAGACGCGAGGGCGACTCAATTGGTGCACGGATTAATATTGTCGCCTCGGGCTTAATGCCCGGACTCGGTGAGCCGGTATTTGATCGACTTGATGCGGACATTGCCCATGCGATGATGAGCATCAACGCCGTTAAGGGTGTAGAGATCGGAGCCGGCTTTGCATCAATCACCCAGAAGGGCTCCATGCACCGAGATGAAATGTCGCCGAACGGTTTCACCTCGAATAATGCGGGCGGCATTCTGGGGGGGATTTCCTCCGGTCAGGATATCACCGTCAGTATCGCCTTAAAGCCGACATCCAGTATTACCAAACCAGGTCAGAGCGTGGATAGCGCCGGCAATTCCGCGGAAGTCGTGACCAAGGGCCGTCATGACCCCTGTGTTGGCGTGCGAGCGACGCCGATCGCCGAGGCCATGTTGGCCATTGTCCTGATGGATCATCTGCTGCGGCATCGAGCGCAGAATGCCAACGTGGTGCCGGCGGGGCCAAGGTTTTAGGTGGCGTCTTCGGCCAATAGGTCCATAAAAGCCAGCGCAGCGTTAGACAGGCTGCGTTGGACGTGGTGAATAACGCCGAGTTTACGCTCGATTCGAATATTCGGCACCGCTAACACACTAACGGTGTCGTCCAGCATGCTGCGTGGCAGAACGCTCCAGCCCAGGCCAATAGTAATCAGCATCTTGATGGTCTCAAGGTAGTTAGTCGACATGCTGACTTGAATTGGCAGGCCCTGGTCCTCGAATATCTGTTTGATGATGCGCCCGGTAAAGGTGCTCATGTCCGGCAGAATAGCCGGGAACGCGGCGATTTGCTCGAGGCTGGGGTTTGCGTAACTCGCCAGAGCATGATCCGGAGCGCAGACAAATACGAGGTCGTCGGTCCAAATCGCGCGAGAGGCTAAGCGTTCGTGCGGCCGTGGGGCCATCGTGATGATGCCAAGTTCAAGATTACCCTGCACGATTTGCTCGTGCGCCACTTCAGAATCCATAAAATGTAGGTCCAGCGCCACAGCGGGATAGCGCTCTGAGTAGGTTTTTAACACCGTGGGTAATCGCCAAAGACCGATATGGTGACTGGTAGCCAGCGACAGGCGGCCGGCCACTGTACCGCTGAGGTTACGAATGGCCCGCTGGGTGTCCTCGACTTCCTGGAGAATCAGTCGCGCTCGAGGGTCGAATGTGCGCCCAGCCTCGGTCAAACCAATAATCCGGCCAATGCGATCAAACAAACGAACATTTAACTGGCTTTCGAGCAACGCGATCCGCTTGCTGACGGCTGGTTGGGTCAAATGCAGGCGGTTGGCAGCAATGGAGAAGGAGCCTGTTTCCGCGACGGCAACAAAGGCTTTAATGCTATCTAAATCGATCATTCCGGTCGCTTATAGGGTTAATAAAAAATATGAATTTGTGTTCGAGACGAATTGATCATAGCATCGTCGCCTCGACGCCGACAGGCGCGCGTGCGCGCGCCTTGAGCGTCGGTAAACAGGTGCTTGGGCTGGTTGATCCGGGCATTGGCTGGCCGGTGAGAATATCCTATATGTCGCCTCGCGCAGGAGTATAATGCGGGGCATGTAGAGGCTTGCAACACAGCGCACGTAGGAAAAACAACGGAGAATATTGTGGAAAAGGTAAATGTCGCCATCGTTGGCGCGACCGGAGCGGTCGGTGAAGTTATGCTGGAAATTTTAGCGGAACGTCAGTTCCCCGTCGATAATCTCGTTCTCTTGGCGAGTGAAAACTCGGCGGGTACGACGCTGCAATTTAAGGGTAAATCAATCCGAGTCGAAAATCTCGCTACCTTTGATTTTAGCAATACCCATATCGCCTTGTTCTCTGCGGGTGGCTCGGTCTCGGCAAAGTATGCCCCCGTGGCCGCCGCTCAGGGTTGTGTCGTCATCGATAACACCTCCTGTTTTCGCCGTGACCCTTCGATCCCGCTGGTGGTCCCTGAAGTCAATTCGGCGCGCATTGCTGACTATGTTGGCCGTAACATTATCGCTAATCCGAATTGCTCAACCATACAAATGTTGGTCGCCTTAAAGCCTATCCACGATGCGGTGGGTATCGCCCGCATTAACGTCTGCACCTACCAGGCCGTTTCTGGTGCGGGTAAACGTGGTGTTGAAGAGTTGGCAGGTCAAACCGCGCGGTTGCTGAATGGGCAGGAGATCAAACGCAAGGTTTTCGCCAAACAGATCAGCTTCAATGTAATTCCACAGATCGGTGACTTCGAGGACAATGGCTATACCAACGAAGAAATGAAGATGGTCTGGGAGACGCATAAGATTTTTGAGGATGAGAGTATCGAGGTTAATCCGACCTGCGTTCGAGTACCGGTATTTTATGGTCATTCAGAAGCCGTGCATATCCAGCCCCGCGAGCCCTTAT
>JABMOJ010000321.1 GCA_013204195.1 SAR86 cluster bacterium | reverse complement strand
TTGATTTGTCGAATACCTGAACGAGGTCAAGTGTCGTCAAACATAAGTCCCGTGCTGGGGCCGCACTAACAACGATTGAGGTTGCGAGCGCAGCCGGGCCACGGCGTCAAATTCAGCGCTATGCCATCTGCGCCCTTAAAGCCCTTCGAGATGTGTGATGCGATTAAAAAACACCAGTTTAGGGGTCTTGCCAAGAACCAGCTTGCTGACGCCAGTATTATCCATGTGATAATCGTTGAAGGGATACGCACTGCCCTTCAGTAAGGTCGCAAGCGCAATGGCCATGGCCGCACCATGGCTAATCACCGCAATCTCCTCGCCCACATGACGTACCCGTAATTCTTCCAGCGTGACCAACATGCGATCTCGAACCTGATTCACCGATTCACCACCACCAGGCGCATAATCTGCGTCGGCTGCAATCTTGGCGAAAAATTGGTGCTCGGCGTGCAGCACATCAAAGTGTGTGCCTTCAAGCTCACCAATGGCATATTCTCGAAGGCCGGGATGAGCGCTGGCTGGGCCAAAGAAATCACCGGTCACGCCTTTCGCAGTGCGCATAGTTCGCTTTAAAGGACTACTATAACTGGCTGTAATTGCTGGATACTGTTCCTGGAATAGCGCAGTCAGCCGGTCCGCCTGCTGTAGCCCCTGAGCATTCAAATTACTGTCGGTTGAGCCAAACCAACGACGATCGACGTTGGCATCAATTTGTCCATGGCGAACCAAATAGATTGTCGTCTCCGTCATACTACCAGTGTCCGATGTTCGGCATTGATACCCAGGGTTCCGCCGGGGCTAAGGCATCGCCAGCCTGAAGCAATTCGATAGAGATGTTATCGGGCGAACGGACAAAAGCCATGCGACCGTCTCGTGGTGGTCGGTTAATAATGACTCCCCCATCTAACAGTTGCTGACAGGTTGCGTAGATATCTTCAACGGCATAGGCCAGATGACCAAAATTACGACTGCCCTCACCCAGTTCGTCGCCGTCCCAGTTCTACGTCAGCTCAACCTGGGCGCTGCTGTCACCGGGCGCCGCTAGGAACACCAGGGAAAATCGACCCTGTTCGTTATCGATACGGCGCAGTTCTTCAAGGCCGAGATGCTGGCAATAAAATGCGAGTGACGCATCGATGTCGTTAACGCGCACCATCGTGTGTAAGTATTTCATGCTCGGTTCTCCATTATATGTCGGCGCTCAGCTTAAATTCCCCACCTGATTGACACAAGGACTCTCGCCAATGATCATCGGGTGATCCCTTGCGCGGGCTTCAAGGGGCGCTGCTCTGTAATTGGGTGATTGTGTAGTCCTTGCTGAGTAACGCTAACAGACCCTGCTCGCCGCCTAGATGCAGAGCGCCGACCAACGCCAGCGTGGTCTGGTCGCCGTCGAGATAGGTTCTGAGCTTGGCGGCCATCTGCAAGTTGCGCTGATCGAGGTACTCGAGCATCAGGTCCTCGAGCTCAGGATAGTCAGCTTGATCTGTCATAGCCAGTTCATACATCTGTTGAATCTCGCCAGCTACCCAGGCCGCCGTTAAGGTTGATAACAGCAAATCGATGGTCTGGTTCGCGTCAATTGCTGCTCTAAGCATCTGTTCCTGTTGGCGCTCGGTACCCGCAGACAGCAGAGCAATTTGGCTTTCGAGCGTCTCAAGGCCAAAGACGGGCTTGTCTGCGAACACGGCTTTCTCGTAATAGTGTTGATCGATGCCGAGTGCAGGCAAATAGCCCAATTCCGTCAGCTCGTGAAGGCTCAATAGCAACGCGAGATACCAGGGGCGCAGCTGCTGGACCGACGCAAGACTTAAACCCATCGTTTGCAGGCTCTCTTGATGTGTTTGCAGGTAGTGGGTTAACAGCCCGAGCGTTTCCGTGCTCAGGCTGGCTGACAGGTTCTCTGTCGCCGGATAGGTTCCTCGCGACGCTAAGGCTCGGGCCATGATAGCCGGCGCAGTCAGCCCTAAATCAATCTCGAGAACTAACTGATCCGCTGCTGAAAACGCCGCTTCAATGACTGTCGGCAAGGGATAGAGGCTGGGTTTGACTGCATGCATCGAACCGAGCAGAAACAAGGTCGCCTGACCCTGTTGAATTTGCCATAAGCTTACCGGTGCGGCCAACCCCAAAGCGGGCCAGAACAGACCGACAATTAAAGCCAGCCGCAGGCTTATCACAAGTCGAAGCCACCAACCCACACCGGGCTACTCCAAGCCATATGATCATCAAGCTGGTGAACTCGAATCACATAATTGTCGCCCGCCCTGGGGGTTAGAGTATCGATAAACTCAAATTGCTGATTAGTAGCAACATCAGTTTGAATCAGTTCGTAGGTGACCTTATCCTGGTAGCCATCAACGTCGAAGGTACGGATTACGGGGCCTGAGAGCAGCTCACTTAAGCTTAATTGCTGACGAATCGCCGGCGTGGGTGAGGAGGCCCGGGTGCTTGGCAATACTGTCTTGTCTTCATGGCCGGCACTGAGATTCAGCTCAAAGGTCACGGCAGTCTCTCTTACTGCCTTGAGACGTAGACCTTGATCATCTCGAGCGGCTAACAATTCAGTTTCTAGCTGATCTTTGGCTACCGGCGCGTCGAAGAGGTTCATCTCAAGGTAGAAGCTGCTGGGTAAGCCTCGAGTCCAGGTTATGAAGTCGACGCGATTGGCTTGACCGGGGTTCAGTGCCACTGCTTGGCGCAGAGGGTTTCTAAATCCAGGCGCGGCTACCGCTGCGATAGTGGCGCCAGTCTCGGTGATATAACCCAGCCATTCTCGACCATTGCGGGGCAAATCACGCTGCCCGCCGATAGGACTCGAAGCAGAGTCAAAGGTCACCGCGAGGGTCACAGAATTTGCGGGTAATCGATCACGTTCCCGGCCCGCGTAATTAATGGAGTCAATGATTTGACCATTCTTGAACAAATCAATCTGACGAATGCCGGCGGTTCCAAAAACCTGACCGAGTATCTTTCGTCGAACACTGTTACTTGTGCGCTGACCGGGCTGTGCGCCATTGATCGCGACTTCGAGTAGCATTCGAGGCCCAGTGGTCACATAGGTTCGCCCCTGTTGTAACGCGCTCAGGAGCGACTCCCCAGGTTTTATCCAGACGGCAGTCACACCCGCTGCGGCTGGCCGCCCTGGCTGCCAAGCGTGAGACTCGGCAGATCCCGTGAACCCGACTCTTGATCCACGCTGAGCCCAACGCTGACCATACCAATCAAAGGCTGCATCACCGCTGACGATTTCAACCAGCCGAGACAACCTTGGGTCATCAAACCGATCGTCACCGGGGACCTCTGGTAGTGCGACTAGCAATGAGTCTATTGGGCTCAGGCCGTTCGTTAGCGCAAAAATTGTGGGCCAGACCGCGGCGGGTGCTGGGTGCAAGTCATAGTCACCGCGAGTCACCAGCAAGTGATGACCGCCTCGGTCGACGGGGTTAGTCCAATGTAGAGCCTTAAGGGTCTCGCTGGCGGGTTGTTGTTGCCAGCCTGTGCCCGTGAGCGCGTTGTCATGATCTGCGACCAATAAACTGTCCAGAGATCCTTCAGCCTGGCGCGTGATCTCAGCCTGGGATTGCGTCCCATCGCTGGCTGAACTATGGCGATGAAGGTCAACCCAAGATAAGGTGTCGACCAAATTCGAGCGCACAATCACTGGGTTTGTGGCGCCTCTGATGCCGCCACCACTAGATTTAATTTCGATGATATGAGGACCTAACTCGACCAAGGTAATCGGTTCTGTCGTCATGCTGGGCGGCCCGCTGCCGGCGAGGCGGCCTTGAAGTGTACCGTCGACAAGGATGTCGAAGGATGGCAGGTCATCTTCGACAAGGTTACCAAACTGGTCTTCGAGCCGTACCTGAATCACAAAGGGTTCTCCGCTCGTCACCAGCGATGGCGCGATGGCGGTCAACCTCGCGACACTGTCCGCGTGCAACACCAGCGTCTCACCCGGCACGAATCGATAGTCGGTTTGGCGGCCCGTACTTAAATACATGGGTAAATCAACCGCCGTTGAGGCGGTCATCGGTAAACGAAGATTCTGGTACAACACTCGAATCTCATCTCCCGGTGACAGGCTGCCAGCGTTGACTTGTATGGCGGGCATGAGTTCAGGTTGTGAGTGGCGGCCGTGAATGTCCTGCCACGGCACGGAAATCAGCGTGGCTGAGGCGTAGCCGGTCACTGAGAAACTGATATGGTTAGGTGCTTCCGGGTCGCTGGTCTGGAACTGACCCACCCACCATGGCGTTACCAAGAGCAGACTGGCGTCTAAACCTAGGTCGGCACCGACAGTATATACCTGCTCGAGTGTCGCTTGGTGGCCGACGTATAGGTCTGCGGACTGAAAGCGCCGCTGACCTAACTGATCCTTGTGCTCGATATTTTGAGTCAGTTCACCTGCCGCGGCGGTTAAGCTTTGACTGAGCAAGCCGAAATCGTCTGCGGAAGTAGCCTTCAGTGCTCGGCTGATGTCGAGCATGATGGTCGGCGGCAAACTTAGACCGTTGCGCTCAAGCGTATCGGCCCAGTTCGCCAATAATCGCGCTTGACGATGCAGGCTGTCGAGGGTGGGATCCGGTAACTGATCGACGTCGGTACGCCTGGCACTTGTGGCTTCAAGTCGCTCGTCATCCTCTGCTAGCGTCGCCGAAAGAGCACAGCATGGCGACATCGCGAGCATGATCGCTAGCCCGGCGAACAGGTGTCTGAGTTGGCGTACTATCATCAATGTTCTAAACCCTGTATCCCTGCACCTAAAAACGGTCATCGGCGCCTTCTCAGTTGCCCTGTGGTGTCAAACCCTCGTGTCGCGCCCCCGCTGGCTGATGGCATCTGGATTCACCGTGACAAATGGTGTGCATTGTCTGAGCCGCCAATGTGTTGCGGTCTGGCGCCCGGCAGGCTTCACATTCGTCATCGGGGACCCCGCGGCACTCGGTATTTAAGCGACAATACAGCGCGAACGCAAGACAATCAGGCCTTCGCGCTCGGCGGGTTAACGTCGGGTATAAAAAAAGCGGGACCACTTTCGTGGCCCCGCTTGATGGTTAATCGATCAGGTTAACGCCCTACTCGGCTCAACCTGTCAATCCAGCCTATTGGTACTGTTTCAGCTCTTCGCGAGCGATCACTCGACGATGCACTTCATCTGGACCATCGGCAAGACGCAAGGTCCGCTGGCCCATCCACATGGCGGCCAGTGGCGTGTCTTGCGACACACCTAAGGCACCATGAATCTGAATGGCACGGTCTATGACCCGCAAGGCCATGTTTGGTACAGAGACCTTGATGGCGGAAATATACTTGCGTGCTTCCTTGTTACCGATGGTATCCATCATATGCGCGGCTTTCAATACGGCCAGTCGGCACATATCTAGCTCAATGCGTGAATCAGCAATCACGTCATAGTTACCCCCTAATTCAGCCAATGGCTTGCCGAAGGCAGTACGTGACAGCGCGCGCTTGCACAACAACTCGAGTGCTCGTTCGGCAACACCGATAGATCGCATGCAGTGGTGGATACGACCTGGC
>JABMOJ010000320.1 GCA_013204195.1 SAR86 cluster bacterium | reverse complement strand
GGCCATGGATCACCTAATTTGCGGCGATGTCGGCTTCGGCAAGACCGAAGTTGCCATGCGGGCGGCTTTTTTAGCCGTACATGCCGGCAAACAAGTGGCTATTTTGGTGCCCACGACACTCCTCGCTCAGCAGCACAATGATACTTTCAAGGATCGGTTTGCCGACTGGCCGGTATCCATAGAATCAATTTCCCGTTTCAAGACCAAAAAAGAACAGAAAGTCGTCGCCGACAAAATGGCAGCCGGCACCGTCGACATAGTCATCGGGACCCACGGACTGATTCAGGCGGGCATGCACTTTAAAGACTTAGGCCTCGTGATTATTGATGAAGAGCATCGATTTGGCGTGCGCCAGAAAGAGAAACTAAAATCCATGCGGGCTGAAGTAGACATACTGACAATGACCGCAACGCCAATCCCCAGAACCTTGAATATGGCAATGTCGGGCATGCGAGATCTGACGATTATAGCGACGCCACCGGCCAAACGCCTGTCGATTAAAACCTTTGTTCGCCAAGGCAGCGACGCCCTCGTCAAGGAAGCCATTCAGCGCGAGTTAATGCGCGGTGGTCAGGTCTATTACCTGCACAACGAGGTCAAGACCATCGAAAATACGGCGCAAAAAATACTCGAGATTATTCCAGAAGCCCGAGTCGCTATTGGCCACGGCCAAATGCGCGAACGCGAACTCGAGCAGGTCATGGCTGACTTCTACCATAAACGCGCTAATGTGCTGGTCTGCACCACCATCATTGAGACGGGTATCGACATACCCAATGCCAACACCATTATCATGGATCGCGCTGATCGATTTGGCCTGGCTCAAATCCATCAATTGCGCGGCCGGGTAGGACGTTCTCATCACCAAGCCTATGCTTACCTGCTGACCCCCCACCCCAAGGCCATGACCAAAGATGCAGTGAAACGCCTTGAGGCCATTAGCGAAGCCGAGGACCTGGGCGCAGGCTTTATTCTCGCCACTCATGATTTGGAGATCCGTGGCGCCGGAGAACTACTGGGCGATGACCAAACCGGCAATATGCACAGCATCGGCTTCCCTTTATACATGGAGATGCTGGATCGCGCTGTCGCGGCGATTAAGGATGGCAAGACGCCGAATATGGACTTGCCCCTAAGAGAGGACACGGAGATCAACTTGCGCCTCCCGGCGCTCATTCCAGAGAAGTATCTGCCTGACGTCCATAGTCGCCTGGTGCTCTACAAGCGCATATCGAACGCCGAGAGCAGTGACCAGTTACGCGAACTCCAGGTTGAGATGATTGACAGATTCGGTCTGCTGCCGGAACAGACTAAAACCCTGTTCAGGGTCACAGCACTGAAACTCAGAGCTGAGAAACTCGGCATCAAGAAGCTGGATGCCGGACCTGATGGCGGCAAGATTGAATTTGCCCAAAGCACCCCCGTTGATCCATTCACCATAGTTCAGCTAATTCAAGCAGAGCCACATAGGTATCGCCTTCCCACCGCAAATCAATTATCGTTTGAAGAGAACATGGAAGCGCCAGAAACCCGATTCCAAAAAATTGAGAAACTATTTGAACGCCTTGAGCAGAAAATTCATGGGAATGTCCCCTAGACAATCGGTCAGACTCGCATTCAGGCTGGCATTATGTCTGCCAATGTTCAGCTTTGCGGTGTCAACTGCGGCCCAGCCGAACCTGACGAGCGACACACTGGTCAATAGTGCCGGAAGTAGTACTAGCCAGAATGCCAAGGCAGATTACACCGATTGGTATCAGGTCGAGGTCATCATCTTCGCCCATAAAAACCCGGTCAGCAGCAATGAGGTGACACCGTTCAAACTACGCGACTATCCCGCTTCAATGTATGCCGTGGCTGCAGAAGAGGAATGGATACCCGAGAATCTGCAACAACAAAATCAGATTGCAGCCTACCTTGATCTGTTCAGCGCAGACAGCGATGCGCTTGCAGCTGACTCGGCGCCGGGGTTTCTGTTCGAAAGCCGCAGCCAATACCTTCAACGACCCACTATCAGTGCTGCGACCCCAGTTGCAAAAGATACCGCTAATATCGCTCCAGCTATCGATTTTCAGGCGCTATCGGCCCAGTTAAACGACAACAATCAGCAAGCTTATGTCGCACTCGAGTCGTCAAAGCGCAACCTGAATAAGATCGCCCGCAGCCTGACACGCTCTCGTGATTACAAGCTAATCTCTCATCAGGCCTGGCGCCAACCTTTCGCTAGCCAAACGCAAGCGGTACCGATATTAATCCAGGCGGGCAATCATCTCGGCGATGACTTTGAGGTAGATGGTACTTTATTGTTTTATCTTTCAAGATTTTTGCACGTCAAAGCCGACCTTTGGTACACACCAAACCTTGACCAAGATATGGCTTCAACCAACGGCATCGGGCTTTCGACTAACGATATCAATAAGGAACTTCAAGCAAGCGTTATCGCCGCCTCAAACTATCAGCTCGAGCACTCTAGACGAATGCGGAGCGCGACATTACATTATATCGATCACCCTTTGTTCGGCATTCTTATCCAAATTGAAGATTACACCGGACCGCCTACTTGATAACGGCGCTCGACAAAGATTGACAGAGCCTGGCGAATTCGGCCCATACCCTCGACCATGACTGCCGTGATGCCGTCAAGATCGACGGCCTGATCATTAATGCCAGCACCAGCATTAACCACAACCGACAAACCCGCATATTCCACGCCTTTTTCTCGCGCCAAGGTGGCTTCTGGCATGGCCGTCATACCCACAATGGTGCAGCCATCACGGGCCATTCGCGATATTTCCGCCGCCGTTTCCAGCCGCGGTCCCTGGGTGCAGCCGTAGACACCTCGAGGCCGAAATACCATCAACGGATCCCGCTCGCACAACGTGACAACCGCCGCCGCGAGCTCAGTCCGCAACGCCGGCGTATAGGGATACGTAAAATCAATATGGTGAATTTCATCATCATAAAATGTCTGCGCCCGACCGTGAGTATAGTCAATCACCTGATCAGGCATCACAATTGCCCCTGCTGGCAGTTGAGTATCGACACTACCAACAGCGGTTATCGCCAGTATCTGACTTACGCCAAGTTGCGTAAGGGCAGCGATATTAGCGCGGTAATTGACTCGGTGCGGCGGGAAACTGGCCGGTTGGCCGTGGCGTGGTAAAAACACCAACGGTACCTGGTGCAGTAAACCGCGCTCCAAATATGCCGTGCCATAAGGCGTATCAACTATCGCCGGCGTGATGTTAGTCAGACCCGCATATTCTCCAAATCCAGTACCACCGATTATGGCCAGTAGTTGCGGGGCCCGATCAGCTGGACCGTCTGAGCAGCTCATCACTTTTCCATTGTCGTGTGAGTCGCCGGTTGAGCGGCAGCCGGCGGAGCAGCAGCGTTGATCACGCTTGCCATTCGATCAATCATGGCGGTCATACAGCCGAGCGACATCAGATGGCAGTAAACCCAAGCCAACTCACCGGACCGAAGCAACCCCAGCGCCTTGCTATCTTCTAGCGCCATCAGTTTCTTTTCATCGACCACCAGCAGACCGTTCAGATTAAATTGCTGACCACTGACCAAGTCAATCTTGGCATTTAATGGCTTCAATAGCTCATTCGCTTGCAGGTTTTGAATGAAGGTTTCAGTGCGCTCGTACTGCACCTGGTAATCTTCCAAAAAATTCATGGCCTGAGTGAGAACCGGAGCGGGCTCGCCGGCAATAAACAACGGCTCGCCTTCAGTCTGATCAAAACCCGGGTAGCCTTCATCGATGCACACTGCCCGTTGCCCACCTTCACCGGTCTCAGCCAGCACAAAGGGGTAGCGACGGACAAAACCAGGAATATAGCGACCACTCCAATGACCGTCTGCATCAACAAACAGGTTTTCTCCGTGCCGAAGCCCCAGCAAAGCTAACGAGACTATTGCGTTACCAGACTTGGCAAAAACAATCGGATACTCCTTCGCGACTTCTGAAAATTCGATACCGGCGAGAACCACCGAGTTGGTCTTGCGCGCAAAACCAAAGCGGTCTGATGCTGAGTTGACCCGCAGATTTTGATGAGCGGTTTTATCCAGCGCTACGGGCTTGTCGTAAAAGAGTAAGTTCGTCATTCCTGATCCTCGGCTCGCTTAGATTATTTGATTGCACCATCACGTCATTGCTCATTCAGTGCGCATCTAGGGAATAAACTATTGATGCCTACGCACTGCGGCGTCAGATTAAGGCATATATTGCCGGCAAATTCCGCCAGTAACCTTCATAGTCCATGCCAAAACCGAAAATATAACGGTCCGGGCAGTTGAGACCGATAAAATCCGGTCGATATTCAGTGCGCTTACGATCATGCTGTTTATCAACTAGGGCCGCCGACAGCACTAACTTCGCGCCCGCGGTCTGGCAGTAGTCAACCAATGCCGCCAGAGTAATACCCTCATCAAAAATATCATCAAGAATTAGGATTTGCCGTCCCTGAAGATCAGCGCTGGGCTTGAAGTGCCATTGCAATTCATGGCCCTGGGTCGTCTCGGCATAGCGAGATACTTTAACCTGATCGAGCTTGAGCGAGAAATCGAAGCGCTGTAAAAGCTCCCCCGCCATCACCAAGCCACCCTGCAGCACACAGATGACCAGCCACTCACTCTGCGCACAGCGCACATTGATAGCAGCGGCCATTGCGTCCAGCGCGTGCCTAATTTCAGCGTTACTAAAGAGCTGCACCGATGGCGGACGATCAGTCATGATTCACTGGCTTCGGCATGGTCAAATAAGTGAATCGTCGAAGTTGGGAACGCACATTCGGCGCCGTGCTTTTCGATCACGGCCAAGATTTGTAACAAGACTTTTTCCTTGATGGCGTGAAACTCGACCCAGTTAGTGGTTCGAGTAAACGTATAAACAAAGAAATTGACCGACGATGCACCGAACTCATTGAGGTTGACGATCAAGGTACATTTGGGATCAATATCTTCGTGGCTTGCAAGTAGGTCTCGCACCTCATGGACGATTAATTTGACCCGACCGGCATCATCATACCGC
>JABMOJ010000021.1 GCA_013204195.1 SAR86 cluster bacterium | reverse complement strand
TGGTGTGTTCGACCTGATGATGCGAGCTGATGATGCGAGCTGATGATGGTTGTACAGTAACAGACCAGACCGTAGCAGGTGCTGTTGAATCGAGTCAAGGGCCTGCTGTACCAGGGTTGAGTTTGCGCTGGTGCTTTCTGTGGTAGTTTCACCGGTAGTGTTGTCGGAGCTTTTTTCGAGATGTTTCGGGTACGTTTCGGGCACGTTTCAGTTACTTTACACAGACACTTTACGCCGGCACTTTACGCCGGCACTTTACTCCGACCTCAACAATTAGGGACTTCACATTGAATTTCAGGTCGGGTAGATTAGCGCCGATGAAAACACTGAATGTACCGACTATAGATATCGCCGGTCTCCCGGACAATGCCGCCATTGTGCGGCAGATTGGTGTGGCGTGCGAGGACTGGGGCTTTTTTCAGGTGGTCAATCACGGTATTGATCCAGAGCTCAGGCGACGTTTTCTGGGTGCCTGCGATGAATTTTTTCATGGCCCAGGGTCGCTTAAGCGCAGTGTGATGCGTACGGAAGCTAACCCCATGGGTTTTTATGACCAGGAGCTGACAAAAAACGTCCGCGACTGGAAAGAGATTTTTGACTATGGCGCTGACTGGCGTGATGCTGATCCATCGTGTCAGTCCCAATGGCCGGCACAGTGGCCGCAATTACAGGTGACGCTAAGAGCCTGGTTTATGGCCTGCGAGACGTTGAGCCTGCGGCTGATGACGGCCATTGCGCAGGCGCTGGCATTGCCGCCCGAGAGGTTGCTGGAGGGGTTCGTGCAGGGGCATACCAGCTATGCTCGTTTGAATTACTATCCCTTGTGCAGCGAACCCCTGGCTCGTGACCCGGTTAGCGGCGTTGAACAGGGCCATCTGGGTATCAGCAGACATACGGACTCGGGTGCGCTGACCGTATTGGTACAGGATGAGGTGGCGGCCCTGCAGGTCTATCGGGATGACAGCTGGCATTTGATCGAGCCGGTGCCTGATGGCTTGATC
Source organism: SAR86 cluster bacterium (assembly GCA_013204195.1). GTDB lineage: Bacteria > Pseudomonadota > Gammaproteobacteria > Pseudomonadales > Azotimanducaceae > UBA4582. Next base: position 1,434 of record JABMOJ010000021.1, on the reverse strand, counting down.
ATCAATATTGGTGACATGCTCCAGGTCTGGAGCAATGATCGCATGCGGGCGCCGGAACACCGGGTTTTGGCATCAAGCACTCGAGAGCGATTCAGTGCCCCATTTTTCCTTAATCCCGCCAACCGCACCGTTGTCCAGCCACTGGCCACGGACGAGCAGCACCCCGCCTGCTACCAGCCGATCAACTGGGGCGAGTTTCGCCTTGGCAGGGCGGCGGGTGATTACACGGATCAGGGCGAAGAAATCCAGATCAGCCAGTTTCGCTGCTAGGATCTTTTAGCCAGTCACCGAGTTGCAACTGGGCTGCGGCTTGAGTGCAGCGCTCGAATTCAGCTTAAGTTGCGGCTTTGCTCGGTGAGCTCAAATACGATGGCAGTTTGCGGCCTGGTAATGGGCATTTGTAAACCGAACTGCATCAATGCCTCGCCAGTGAAGTGTTGGTTTTCAATGACAGATAATACCGACGCAGAATACTCCCGCAGTGTCATTGGCCAAATGCGCTTGAGCCGATAAAGCTTGTCCTCAGCCAGGCCAACAAAGCGCAATCTGTCGGGGACTGTGCGGGCAGTTTCGCGAACACTGTTATAGGCAAAAAGACCGTGAGTTTTAGCCCCATCCACAAACCCAAAATTGATCGAGTCGCCGTCAGTGTCAAGCCGATGTAGCTGCGCGCTATGGATAAACGCTCGGTGAGTCTTGTGCAGGGCGATAGCCGCGCTCAAGGTGGTGAATTCGGCGTTGGTTAGCTCGCGGGGATCCATCTCAATCCCCATGTGGCCAAACAAGGCGACCGCGGCGCGCATTTCAATACTGACTCGACGGCCGGTAATATGGCAGTTGCGAGGGCCCACATGAGCACCCATCACCGAGGCAGGAAAGAAGAAAGAACAACCCCGTTGAATGTTCAAGCGATCCAAGGCGTCATTAGAATCTGAGGTCCAGACTCTGTCAGTGCGTGCCAGTACGCCATAATCGATTCGCGCGCCACCGGACGAGCAGCTTTCAATTTCAAGACCCGAATGGGCGGCCTTCAGGCGATCGATGAGGCGATACACTGCCAAGGTTTGCTGATGGATGGCAGGCTTACCCTCGAAGTTCCCAGCATGATTAATGTCGCGGTTCATATCCCATTTAATGTACGCAATCGTGGGGTGTTGCCGTAACAAGTCATCAATCACGGTGAATAAGTATTCCGTGACCTCAACTCGGGTGAGATCCAGAACCAATTGATTGCGAAAGCGTAGTTGTTCGTTGTTTTCACTATTGAGCACCCAGTCAGGGTGTCGGCGATATAAATCGCTGTCAGGATTGACCATTTCAGGCTCAAGCCAGATACCAAACTCCATCCCCAGCTTATTGACGTGCTCGATCAGCGGCGCCAGGCCGTCGGGGTAAACAGTGGCATCTACGGTCCAGTCGCCCAAACCCGCATGA
>JABMOJ010000319.1 GCA_013204195.1 SAR86 cluster bacterium | reverse complement strand
GCTATGTGTTGCCAGTTGCGGCAGGTTTTAGCTTGTATCTGCAAGCCAAGCTGCCTTTGGATACCGCAGGAATAGATTTTTTGCGGACATTACTCCGTTATTTTGCGACGGGCCTGACGAATTTTGATCGCATTGTCGAGGTCAGAGGGGGGGACGATGCCGAGACCTTGGTTTATCAGTCCGCGCAGATGCGCAGTATTATGGATAGCTGCCGGCTGGTGGCACCAACGGACGCAACGGTATTGATCACTGGCGAGTCAGGCACGGGTAAGGAATTACTCGCCCGGGCCATCCATGACATGAGTTCACGAGCGGACAAACCCTTCGTCATTGTTGATTGTGGTGCCGTGGTTGGTAACTTGATCGAGAGTGAATTGTTTGGCCACGTTAAGGGCGCATTCACCGGCGCGGATAAACATTTTTCCGGGCGCCTGAAGGAGGCCGATGGTGGCACCGTGTTGCTGGATGAAATCGGCGAATTGCCCCTCGATATTCAGGTCAAGCTGCTGCGCTATGTTCAAAATTGACAAATAGTCGCTGTGGGGAGTAGCGTTTACACGACGGTGGACACACGAATATTAGCCGCGACCAACAAAAATCTTAAGGCTCTGATTGAGATTGGCGATTTCCGCGAAGACCTTTACTACCGTTTGAATGTCTTCGCCATCGAATCACCGGCCTTACGTGACCGCCCCGATGACATCATCTTGTTGGCCAAACACTACCTAAAGGTGTTTGAACGACGTTATGGCAAGTCTGTCGCAGGCTTTACTCGCGATGCAGAACAGGCTTTGAGCGATTATGAGTGGCCGGGTAATATTCGGGAGCTCATCAATGTGATCAACCGCGGGGTGATTTTGTGTAAAGATTCCCAGCTAAATTCGATTCATCTGGGCTTGTTTCCAGCAAGCCATGGATCGAAACCCATTGAGCCGCGGCACCATCAGATCGTCAGTGAAGAGGCTCAAACTGCTGATAGACTGTCGAGTTGGATGAAGGACCAGGTTGCTTTGGCGCTAGCGGACCCAAAGGCGATGCCGTCATTGGGCCCGTGGATGGAAGAGGATTTAATACTCGCCTGTATGGCATCCAATCAGGAGGTTCTGAATCGAGCAGCGCAGGCTTTAGACATGCCCGAGTCGACGCTGCGGCGTAAAGTCGCCCGCATTCGAAAGAAGTACCGTGACGGCATTGTCCAACGTCCAGCAAACTGGTATTCCACCATGCCGACTATCAATGGTTTAGTGCAGCTTGCCGCGAGCCTGCGGCAGCCTTTGCTGGAATTGGTCTCGCAGGCACTCATAAAAGAGTTGGAGTCGCAGCCTATTCATCATCAAGATGCGGCCCGACTGTTGGGGGTGTCATTGCCGACTTATCGGCGCTTGCGAGCGCCATTGTCCTAGCCTCATTGTCCTAGCCTAGTTGTAGTTAGCCAATTTTCCCTAACAACTCACGTATAACAACTGTAGGCATAGCAACTTAGGCATAGCAACTTAGGTCTAGCAACTTAGGCCTAGCCACTTAGGTCTAGCCACTTAGGTCTAGCCACTTAGGTATGCCGGTACACGAACTTTTGCAGGGGGCTAAATGACCAGGTTTTGCGCGACAGGATACCGTCATCAGAGCGCTCATCAATCCTCGCCCACGGTTCGCCATATATAGAAAAATGAAGAATGTGGCGCCCATATTTTTTCGAGATAATCAGAAACCGTTCGCCATATTCTTCAGTTGCACTTTAAAAAATATTAATATTCAGTGAATACAATCACATAGGCTCGAGGGATGTTTTGGCATGACTTCTGCATTGAATATAGCATCGTCATGCCTTGAGCGGCGGTAATCGGTTTGCAACTTTCAGGTTAGCCTGTCGGTTGTTGGGTTTCGATGTAGTTACCATGGGGTTGATGATGTTTAGTTGTAAATGGTTCGCTGTATTAGTTTGTATCACCGTTCTGCTCGCCAACACTACTGTCGCTGCTGAGTCTGAGTCGGAGTCTGAAGCTAATTATCTCGTACGTTTTCTTTGGGATGACACCGAACGCCCTAAGAAATCCGATGATGAAACGGGTGCGCGTAATATTCTGGTTGAGGGCGACACAGCAACGATGATAGCGGACAGTGTCGTTGCCGCTGCAGCGGGCCCGGTTATGGCGCGCTCTGTTATTGACACGTCGGCAGAAGTGTTTGTACCCGTTCTTGTGGTTGCCCGTGATCTAGCCCTGCTTAAGCGTCAACTTGATGGCTTGCACGTCTCAGTCACAGAGGAGTTCACGGAGCTGAATATGGTGGTCGTGAGCTTGAAGCAGCGCCAGATCCAGGTGCTAAAAAGTAATGCTAATGTCCTGAGTATCTCTGCCAACAGAGATCTTCGAACCGCTGCCCTGATTTATTCTGTCAAGGGTGCGCCGGCTCTGGACGTGACGGGCCGTCAGGTCAGTTGGGAGATACTAAACCTCGGAAAACGCAAACTCAATTTGTCGCAATTGACGCTCTCTTGGCCCGAAGCCAATGGTGTCTTGGTGAAAATATTGTGGGACGGTAAGTCCATTGCTATTGATGAGCCGATGGAAGGTGTCGCTATTCAGACGACGGGTCGCCTAAAGTCCAAGAAGACCGCAGTGCTGACGTTGGAGTTCTCCGCACCGGCAGTCGATCTACCTGACGACTATGCTATTGCTGTCGAATTTGATGAGGGGCTGATGATCGAATATGCGAGTCAATCGAACCTGCCCATGCAAGGGCGCCGGCGCGATACCTTCTTCCCATCACTGGTTGATGCTGATCTGCTTCATGTTCAAGGTGTTACGGGCAAAGGCGTGGGCGTCGCCATTATCGACACGGGAAGTTGGTCGAATAAATCCTTAAGCCGGAATACAGTCGGCAAGCCGAGAATTAGTGCTTACTATGATGCCCTTGAGAATACGACAACGCTACCGATGACGGACGAGAATGGCCACGGTAGCCATATCGCGAGTGTCTTGGCGAGTTCGCGCAAGACGCTAGATCTGGCGGGTAACAAGCCTGGCAGTTATCACGGCATCGCCCCTGACGCTGACCTGATTATTGTCCGCGCCTTCGACACGCAGGGTCGAGGTGACTACTTGCATGTGATTCGCGCCATCGCCTATGTCATCGCTCATCAACAGGAATTCAATATTCGAGTCATGAACCTGTCATTTAGTGGCACACCCATGTCTCACTATTGGCAAGATCCTTTGAATTTGGCTGTGATGGCTGCCTGGCGTGCAGGCATCGTGGTTTTGGTATCGGCCGGTAATAACGGACCTGAACCCATGACCATTGGCGTGCCAGGCAATGTCCCCTATGTGGTCACCGTTGGCGCCATGACGGACCACTATACGCCAGACGATCTGAGCGATGATTACCTGGCAACATTTTCCGCGGCCGGGCCAACGTTGGAAGGGTTCGTCAAGCCGGAAATTATTGCGCCCGGTGGCCATATGATGGGCCAAATGTCTCTGCAAAGTGTTATCGCTAACGAGCACCCAGAGTTTCATGACGGTTATACTTATTTTCTGATGTCGGGTACGTCGCAGGCCTCGGCAGTTGCCAGCGG
>JABMOJ010000318.1 GCA_013204195.1 SAR86 cluster bacterium | reverse complement strand
CTGGTCATCGCTGCCTTTACTGCCGATGATCTTGGCATCGTCCCAGACGGCGTTCCAGAATGCTGCCGGCTGGTCTAGTGTCCATTGGTGAAAATCTGAATAACTCGAATCCGGCATGCCCAGGCGTTGCTGCAGTTGCATGAGTTGTGAGCCCTTGATTCGGCTGGTTGTTGGTTGCCAAAGGGGCGAGTTCAAGGCTGATGTATTGTCACTAGGTGTCGGCATAGATTCAGTGTGGACTGCTATTGTCAGTGAAGATTGGCTATTATTGGGGATTATCTCGATCAATGCGAGTGACGCCCAAGCAAATGACCAACAGGTTGGAGAGAAATTGATAGGTTCAAGTGGTGAAGACAGCGCGCACCCTCACCGGCGCTACAACCCGCTCAGCGGTGAATGGTTGCTGGTGTCGCCCCACAGGTCCCAAAGACCCTGGCTGGGCCAGCAGGAAGCGACGGCGGAGGAGAATGCGCCAAGCTATGACCCAAGCTGCTTTTTGTGTCCCGGTAATACCCGTGTGACTGGTGCGAACAATCCGGATTATGCGCAGATATTTGTCTTCGATAACGATTTTCCGGCGCTGCTGGCCGACTCCCCCGAAGTAGAGTCAACGGAACCTTTGTTTCAGATGGCGACAGCCCGGGGTGTCAGTCGAGTAATCTGCTTTTCAAAAGATCATAGCAAGTCCTTGCCAGAACTCAGCCAGACGAGTCTGGAGCTAGTAGTGGATGCCTGGTGTGAACAGACACGAGCTTTAGGTGAGGAGTATCCTTGGGTCCAGGTGTTTGAAAACAAAGGGGCTGTCATGGGTTGTTCGAATCCGCATCCCCATGGCCAGGTTTGGGCCAACAGTTTTATTCCTTCCGAGGTTGAGAAAGAGCAGCGCCAACAAGTGGATTATGCGCGGCAACACGGTGGGTCTCTGTTGTTAGATTACGCCCGGCGTGAGATTGATCTGGCCGAGCGGGTCGTCATACAGTCGGAATACTGGCTAGTGGTTGTCCCATTCTGGGCCGCGTGGCCATTTGAAACGCTGCTATTGCCCTTGTCCCCCGTTCAACAATTGCCCCAGTTGAATCAGGCTCAACGGATTGATCTGGCGAAGATCGTCAAGCAATTGACCACCCGGTATGACAACCTATTCGAGTGTTCTTTTCCCTATTCCATGGGTTGGCACGGCGCGCCATTCACGGCGGATGATCACTCGGCCTGGCAGCTCCACGGACATTTTTTGCCGCCACTGCTGCGCTCGTCATCGGTGAAAAAATTCATGGTGGGCTATGAAATGTTAGCGGAAGCACAACGTGATTTGACGCCCGAACAGGCGGCCGCGAGTTTACGGGGTCAGAGTGATCGCCACTATCGCAATAAGGAACGCGTATGAAAGCCTTAGTCGCAATCACCGAACAGCGTTTTGAAGTCGAGTTCGGTTATCCGTCGACCCTGGTAGTTCAAGCGCCGGGACGGGTTAATTTGATTGGCGAACACACCGACTACAATGGCGGCTTCGTTCTGCCTTGTGGCATCAACTATTACACCGTCGTTAGCGCTGCGCCGCGGACAGACGGCCGAGTACGTGTGGTTGCCGTAGACTATGACCAAATGGATGAGTTCGATGCTCTTGGGCCTCAGGCAAGGGACGGCGAGCGAGACTGGGTCAACTACGTGCGCGGCCTCATCAATTGCGCGCAGGCCCGTGGCTACCGGCTGGCCGGCGCGGATATCGTCGTCACGGGCAATGTCCCTCAGGGTGCCGGCTTAAGTTCTTCGGCGTCATTAGAGATGGCGTTGGCGCTGACGTTTAATAGCCTGTTTGACTGGCAAGCATCAATGCTTGATCTGGCCCTGTTGGGCCAGGCGGCAGAGAATGAATTCGTTGGCTGCCAGTGCGGCATCATGGATCAATATATCTCCGCGATGGCATTAGAGAATCAGGCTTTGTTGATCGACTGCCAGACCCTCGAAGCTCGACCTGTGGTTTTGCCCGCGGACACGCGGGTCATGATCGTGAATTTGAATGTGCGGCGAGGGCTAGTGGATAGTGAATATAACAGTCGTCGCCTGCAGTGCGAGGCGGCGGCTGAGCAGTTAGGTGTGAAGGTGCTGCGGGATGTCAGTGTTGAGACCTTTGAGGCCCGAGCGGCTGAGCTTGAGCCGCTGGTGCGCCGGCGAGCACGGCATGTGGTGACTGAAAATGCGCGCGTGCTGCTGGCAGAGACGGCCCTCAATAGTGGTGATTTGACCACCATGGCGCGATTGATGGCCGAATCCCATGAGTCCATGCGTGATGACTTTGAAATCACTGTCGCGCCCATCGACGTACTGGTGACGCTGATCAAAAGTGAAATCGGTGAAGCCGGCGGCGTGCGCATGACAGGCGGCGGCTTTGGTGGTTGTGTCGTTGCACTGGTGCCCGAGCACCTGGTGGCGGCAGTCGTTGCTCGTGTGGATCAAGACTATGCTGCAGCGACAGGGCTGCAGGCGGATATCCATATTTGCCAGGCGGTTGCAGGTGCCGGGCTAGTCACACACAAGAGTTGAACCCTGAGTTCAGGAATTTCCTAGGCGCTGTATTCTCGAGTAAACCGTTGCAGGCGATTGTAGCGAATCATGGATTGTATTTCGTTCACATACAGCAGGCCCCGCTCCGAATAGCGCAACAGGCCCGTGGCTAATTGCTCGCCGCCAAAGGGTTGATTGTTATTGCGAGCAGCGGCTCGAATCTGACGCAACTTGTCGTAGGCATTATGACTGTTGATTGTCCGGACGTAATAGCGCACACCTTCGGTTACCGTATTGAACATAGCGACTTCGTGATGGCGGCCGGCGTCGCGGTTTGCCGGCGTCATGCCGCAGCCTCGGTTGAAACACCAGATGCCAAAGAAATTATTGCCCTCTCGAGCAAATCGAGAAGATCCCCAGCCAGACTCTTTGGCAGCTTGGGCGATCACCAAGGACGCCGGTACGACGTCGACTCGCAGGAGCAGCTTTTCAACGTAGTCTTCAAGGGCGCCCGGCGCATCCCCGACAGCCGCCATATTATAGCGCCTGCCCAAGCGGCGTAGCGCCGCGGCTTCGTTGTGAATAGCCGCGGCTTCGTTGTGAATAGCCGAGGCTTCGTTGTGAATAGCCGCGGCTTCAGCGTCGGTCGATGTGGGGTTTAAAGATGCGATCTGATCAGCATCATTCAGGCTCGTGCCCTGCGCGAGTCTTGCCTGAAGATTCAACAGCCATTGTCGCTCGCGGGTGATTTCCTGATTGGTCTGGTCAATTCGCGGCAATAAATACGCATAAAATGCCTGCTTCTTTGCCTGAATGTCGCCGTCGCGGGTAAAGTCGGGCGGCACATATTCGCTGGCGCTGCCGAGCATGACGGGTCTTGGATGATACGGTGCGACCGGAAGAATGACTGTGGGCGTCGCATTCGACAGTGGTGCTTTGATAGTCTGTGCTGGCGGCGTGCTTCTGGTGGCGGGCAAAATACCGAAGACAATATTGGCGATACCAATGGCCAGACAGACGAAGATCGTTATGGGTGACATCAGTAACTCCCCTTAAGATTCGGCGGCAGTGTAGTCTAAAAGTGGAGATATCTCCATTATTTTCGAGTATTGCTTGTTAATACGCTCGAAGCGTGGTTAAAAACCTCGCAAATACAACGTGATGGAGTCATCGACAGGAATGGCCAATTCTGTAGAAATCCCCATTATTGATGCGTCAGCCTGCGAATCCCGAGTGCGGTTCGTGACAGGCGGTGCACCAGGTCGAGGCTTGGGTTATTCTGTCAGCCGAAGTAATCCACAGTCTTGAAGGAGCAGAGTATGGGCAAGTTGGTCGGCAGAACAGCGATGATTACCGGCGGCAGTCGAGGAATTGGGCGGGCAATCGCCTTACGGTTTGCCGCGGAAGGCGCTAATGTCGCGATTAATTATGCTTCGAGCCAGGCCGCTGCAGAGGAAGTGGCGAATCTTGTTCGCGAGCTGGGTGGCAAAGCCGCCATTTACCAGGCAGATTTGGCAGATCAGGCTGCCTGCGAACAGATGTGTGCGGCAGCCATTGAGACCTTTGGTCAGATCGACATTCTCGTCAACAATGCGGGTATCGGCTCATCGGCCGTGAACCGGCCAACGGTGGTAGAGGCGAGTATCGAACAGTGGCAATTACTGCTTGGCGCCAATCTCTGGGGGCCCATCTATATGTCTCGAGCCTTGATTCCCCACATGCGGGGTGCCCGGCGGGGTGACATTATTATGATCTCTTCCATCGCAGCACAGAGTATGGGCGCCCAGATGGGCTTATATAGTGTTGGCAAGGCCGGTATGGAAGCGCTGGCGCACACGCTGGCCAAAGAGGAGAAAGCCCATGGTATTCGAGTTAATATCGTTGCCCCAGGACTAGTGGACACGGACATGGGGCGTAAGCTGGTCAGTCTGTTGCCAGGACCTGACGATATGCGGCAGCTAGATGCCAACATGCCGTTTGGTTTTGTCTGCACGCCGGAAGATATTGCCGCGACGGTGGCGCACCTGTGTTCCGATGACGGGCGCTATATCACGGACCAGAGAATTACTATCAGTGGTGGTGCTTGAACGGCAGCCAGGCCTATTTTGGTGCATCTTAACTCTTAGTCAGGTACTCAAGTAATGAAGCTATATCATTGTAAGGATGCGCGTTCACTACGCGCTTTATGGACCCTCGAGGAAATGGGGTTGGATTACGAATTGGTGAATATGGAATTTCCGCCACGGCTTACCCAGCCCGGTTATCTGGATATTAACTCGATGGGTACAGTGCCCACGCTGGTGGATGGGACGGTCACCCTGACAGAGTCGTCAGCCATGTGTCAGTACCTGGCGGAGAAATATGGTCCCACTGAGCTCGGCCTTGATGTCTCTGATCCGCAGTATGGTGAGTATCTCAACTGGCTATATCGCAGTGATGCGACTTTGACGTTCCCGCAGACCCTCGTGTTGCGGTATACCCGCTTGGAGCCGGAAGAGCGCCGTGTACCGCAGGTCGTCGCAGACTATACACAGTGGTACTACTCGCGTTTGCGATCGGTCGAAATGGCCCTCGAAGGTCGTGACTACCTGCTGGGCGACCGCTTTACCGTTGCGGATATTGCCGTGGGCTATGCGGTATTTCTCGGTGTCTCTTTGGGTCTTGATGAGAAATACAAACCCAATACAACAGCCTATCTGGCTCGTCTGATGGCGCGACCCGCCTTTCAGCGCGCTCGCGCGAAATAAGGAGAACAAAGGTGGCTTACTCGACCCTGCAATACGACATTGAAGACCGTATTTTGACCCTCACCCTGAATCGGCCGGAGGTCCTGAATGCCTTTAGCGTGACCATGGCGGAAGAACTGGTGCAGGCGTTCAATGCCGCCAGTGAAGATGACGAGGTACGGGCCATCGTGGTCACTGGTGCTGGTCGGGCTTTCTGTGCCGGTATGGATTTGCAACCGGGCGACAATGTTTTTGGCCTGGACGAGAGCCAGCGTCCCGACCTGGATGGTGCTGGTGTCGTACGAGATACCGGTGGGGTTGTGACCCTAGCCATGTATAACTGCAAAAAGCCGATTATCGGCGCGATTAATGGTGTGGGGGTGGGCATTGGCGCCACCATGACCCTGGCCATGGACATTCGACTGGCATCAGATAAGGCCCGCTTTGGCTTTGTCTTCTCGAAACTCGGTGTCGTGAATGAAGCCTGTTCCAGCTGGTTTTTGCCGAAAATTGTCGGCATGTCGCAGGCGCTGGACTGGCTGTATTCCGGTGAAATATTTGATGCCGCTGAAGCCCTACGGGGCGGATTAGTGCGAGCCGTCTATGCCCCTGAAGATCTGCTGACCGAGGCTCGCAAGTTGGTCCATCGGTATGTTGACGCCACTTCGGCAGTATCCATCGCCTTGATTCGTCAGACCTTGTATCGAGAGTCGAGTCAGCCTCATCCCATGGCAGCCCATCGGCAGGAAAGTCTGAATATGTTTTACACCAGCATGGCTGACGGTAAGGAGGGCGTGACCGCGTTTCTAGAAAAGCGGCCGCCGGTACTGAGCGCTCGAGTGTCGACGGATATGCCACCGACATTCCCCTGGTGGGAAGAGCCCAAGCTCTGATCGAGAGCTCTGATCGAGAGCTCTGATCGAGAGCTCAGATCGAGAGCTTTTATCGAGGGCCCTGATCGAGTGCTCTGATCGAGGGCTCTGAATCAGACCGCTCGCTAGGAGCCTGCACGCAAGCTGCGCTAGCCATTTGCGCTAGCCATTTGCGCTATCCATTCGCGCTATCCATTCGCGCTATCCATTCCCCCTATACCGGAAGCATCAGCCCTTGAATCATTCTAGGGTCAGATGAATGACTGGCGTAGACTGCGCGCCTTATCATTGCGAGGGCAGGTATGTGACAGTTTCAGAGAATATTCCAGGCTGGTTTTCGAAAAGTCTGGAAGTGGTCCCAGAAAGCAAAACAATCGATGTTGGCGGCGTTGCGATTCATTCATTGCGTTGGGGCTCGGATACGTCAAAGCCCGGGGTGATCTTTGTCCACGGTAATGGTGCCCACGCACATTGGTGGTCCTTTATCGCGCCATTTTTCCTTGATCATTATCGTGCCATCGCCATAGATCTGGCCGGTGCCGGCGATAGCGGTGCGTCAGACGGTTACACGCCAGAAGCTTTCGCTGCACAGATTAATGCGGTTGCCGACGATGCGGGGTTCGGTGCCGATACGATTATCGTCGGTCATAGCTTTGGCGGCTATATCACCCTGAAAACCGGCTTGCTCTATAGTCAGCGCCTGGGGGGGATTGTGCTCGTGGACTCGGCGGTACGCCCGCCAGATTTCCAGTGGGAGCGTGACCCGAAGAGTTCGCCGCTGAAGCGCAAACGTATCTACCCAGACTTCGAATCTGCCCTCGCCAGATTTCGTCTGATGCCCCCTCAGGGTTGTGATAACGACTATATTCTCGATTATATTGGTCGCCATTCGATCAAGCAGGTTGATGATGGTTGGACCTGGAAGTTCGATGACACGATGTTTAACAAATTCGAGTTCGGTACAGACCTACATAAAGACTTAGCCAGACTCCAGTGTCGAGTGGGCGTGATCTACGGTGAGGACAGCTACCTGTTCACTCAGGACATTGCAGACTTTATGTTTAAGGTGCTGGATGAATCAGTGCCGTTTGTGGCGATTCCTGAGGCGCAGCATCATTTGTTTTTGGATCAGCCGTTGGCGTTTGTAAGCGCCTTGAGGACGCTGTTGGCAGAATGGCGGCATTCGAAACCTAATCGTCATATAGGATCGATTAGCTAATTTGGCTGCCTCTTCGGTGTTGCGCTGCGCGATACACCGAAGAGGCATTCATGGCTTTGCGGCCATTACTGGGCGCCATCAAGAAACGCTGAAAAGCCGCCGGGTTCATAGGGACCGACACAGACTTGTTCAAGAACGCCAATACCCTGACGACTACCATCGGTGGCGCGAACGACCTGCTGAACGTGGAGGTTTTCTCGAGCCAGTGGGTCGAGGCTGTCAGGATCAAAGCTCTCGCCGCCGAGTTCGAGTTCACCCTTCCACATGCCTTGGCCCCAAGTCGGGTGTGAGTAGCCAAGACCCTTCATTTGAAACTTCAAGATCGGCTCCATGCGAATGGTTCGTGTGGCGCCTTTTAAGTCTTCAAAGTCGAGTTCTGCTGCTGCTGCCAGACGAGTCCCTGGATGATAGGTGACGCGATGGCGGACATAAGCCATGCGTTCAATTCTGCCATCTTCAACCGCGGGCACGTCGGCGGGGGGGGGATACAACGGCGCGATCAACGCTTCTCGATGCAATGGCTGACCCTGCATGCCATCGAAGAAGATGGCATGGGAAATATGATCATCCCAGAACAATGGCGCCCAGAGGAAAAATGCGCCGCCCGGGGTTTGTGGTGCACCTCCGGTCTCAGGTTCGCCCACGCCACGGTGACCCCAAGATCGATCTTTGGTGCCGCGACAAACCTTAGGTTCGACTTTGATGCCGCCATCGGGGTGATTGATCTGTCCTTGCCACTCGCCAAATTGGTCGAATCGAGTGGAGTCCATTACACGCCGGGTACCTGCCCATAGGGTCTGACGACCTTCTTGAATGGCCGAAGTGCGAGCCGAGAATGTCAAATCGCAGGTGATGCCGCTCGGGTTGCTATCTAGCGTAACGCGAGTCTGGCGCATGGGCTCGATAATTTCGATTTTGAAGGGCCCGACCTGCATTTCCGAGCGTTCCAGTGGCGCGCGCCGAGAGCCATAGAAACAGTGCTGACGTCCGCCTCGTTCCACCACACTGAAGGCGCAGTCGAGAATCCCCCGGTGTGGATAAATCGCCATGCCGATACCAAAATAATAGTCGCCGTCGGCCGAGTAGCCATTGAACCAGGTGCGGTCGTATTGATTACGTTCGCTGCTGGCAGGTTGGGCCAAGGGCTCAGGCGTCTGGTGGATAGGATAGTCATCAAATTTGTTCAGCATCAGCTGTTCCTCGATTCAAGTGCGATAGATGGTGTCAGCAGTGGGGTGAGACGGTTGCCGCTGTTCACGAAAGTCAGATAACTAAAGTCAGATAATGGGAGTGATGGTGCCTGAAAGTCAAATCCTGCGCTAAATTGCGCTGGTCTCATCGTCGAACCAGTGTTAGCTTCGGTAAATCATTTATGTCGCCATCGGAGAAATCATGTCTGGAAATCGTATGTTAAACAAAGTCGCGGTGATCACCGGTGGCACCAGCGGCATTGGCTATGCTTGTGCGTGCCGGTTCGCTGAAGAAGGCGCAAAGCTGGTGCTGGCCGATTTATTTGCGGATAAGGGTGCAGAGTCTGTCGCCAGCTTACAGGCGGAGTATGGCGCTGATGTGATCTTTGTGCAGACCGATGTGACTTCGGAGGCCGCCATGGAGGCCTTGGGCGCCGCCACGTTGGCTAAATTTGGTCGCGTCGATGCGGTGATTGCCGCGGCCGGTATCGCCAGCGGCAGTGCCACCGCCGAGGCGCAAGGCGACGCCGATGTGGACCCTGAGGCGGGTCATGTGATCAATAAGCCGCTGGAAAACTGGCTGAAAGTGCTAGAGGTCAATCTCACCGGGGTGATGCTGACGAACAAGGTGATGGCGAGGCTGATGATTGAAGGCGGCATTAAAGGCACGATCGTGAATATTGCGTCGGTCGCGGCTCGCCGTCCTCTGGTGGGTGCGGCAGACTATTGTGTCTCAAAGGCGGGTGTTGAAATGCTGACCAAGGTGCTCAGTCTGGAACTGATGCCGCACGAAATTCGAGTCAATTCCATCGGGCCAGGTTTTGTCGAGACGCCCATGACGGCCAATCTTCGGAGTGAGAACGAAGGCAATATGATGGCCATGGGAATGACGCCGATGGCCCGCTACGGCAAACCAGTAGAGATTGCTAATACCGCCCTATTTTTGTCGACCGATGAGTCTTCCTATTATGCGGGTCAGATCCTGTTTCCCGCCGGTGGTATGTTTACCAGCTAGAGGCGTCGCTCGGAGTCGGTAAACATCGACCCCTTAAGGCGATTCATGGGATAATGCGCGCACTTCAATAGTGATGCAGTCTATGAGCGATAGGGATGAGATTTTGGTGCTGACCACTGGTGGCACCTTCGACAAAATTTACTTTGACGCGATGAGTAGCTTTGAAGTCGGACATCCCGTTGTCAGCGATCTGCTAGAGCAGGCGGTGGTCAAGAAAGCCTACCGGGTCGTCGAGATCCTACGCAAAGACAGTCTGGAATTGACCGACACGGACCGGCAGACGATTCGTGCCGCTGTGCTGGCAGCACCCAATGCCTTGATCGTCATCACCCATGGTACCGACACCATGACTGACACGGGTCGCGTGCTGGCAGATATTCTTGAGAAAACCATTGTCCTCACCGGTGCACTGTCGCCAGCCCGCTTTGCTGAGACTGACGCCATGTTCAATCTGGGGATGGCATTTGCGACGGTTCAGACCAGTGCGCCCGGAGTCTACATCACCATGAATGGCACGGTCTTTGATGCCACTCGCGTGCATAAGGATAGAAGCCGGAATGCGTTTATTGCTGATTGACAGCGTCATCAGGTAGGCTGTCAGCCAGATCCAACAGAGAGAATTCAGCATGGCGAATAACTGGCACGGCCTTGCCTTTAACCAGGTGCCACACTCGGCGAATGAGATTCATGGCGACAAGGTTGCCAAAGACTATGGCTTCAAGGGTGGGCTGGTGCCGGGCGTGACCGTCTCAGCTTACCTGTGTCATCCTGCCGTCGAGCAGTGGGGCGCGGCCTGGCTGAAGGGCGGTGCCGCAGACGTCAAGGTGGTCTCGCCGCTATACGATGGTGAGACATTCGACATCGAGATACTTGAATCCAATGCGGAGCGCTATTCTGCGCGCCTGCTTCGACCCGATGGCACTGTCAGCGCAACCGCAGAGGTCAGCCTGCCCGCAGTGAGTCCCGCAGCGCCCCAGCGGCGGGGTGATGTGGTCGCCGATCGCGATAGCCCCGCGCCGAAAGCGACCCTTGAGAATATGCAGGGTTTAATGCAGGGCGGCTGCCAAGCTGTGCGCTTTCGCTGGACCGCAGAACATGAGATGCACACCTATCTCAACGACGAATCGCAGCTGCCTGAATTACTCCAGATTAATGGGGGTGGTCTGGCGAACATGTCATTCGTGCTGGGTTGTTCTAACTGGATTTTGGCGCGTAACGCCTATATGAACCCCTGGGTGCATATGGCCACTCAATCGCAGAACTATGGGTCGATACCCCTGAACACTGAATTGGTCGCTGAGATGACGATTACCGACCTGTTCAATAAGAAAGGTCACGAATTCGTTGATGCTCAAGTGGCCTTGTATGATCGTGACAATGACACCTGTTATGCCAGTATCGACCTACGCGCGATCTATCGATTGCGGGGGCTCTAATTGGAGACGGCGGAATGAACAAAGCGCTAAAGGTTGGTGTGTTGGGTGGCGGCAGTTGGGGAACCACGGTAGCAGCGCTAGTTGCCCGCAATGCGTCGACTCATCTATGGGCGCGGGATCCTGAAACAGTGCTCGAAATTAATGCGCAGCATACTAACGAGCGTTATCTGCCCGGCGCTAAAATCCCCGCCAAAGTGATCGCGACTAACGATATTGAAGCGGCGGTCGCACCCATGGATGTGATCGTGATGGGCGTGCCGTCACAGAATTTTCGCGCTGTGCTGGAAGAGGTTAAGCGGTATATTCGTCCGTGGGTGCCAGTGATCAGCTTGACCAAGGGGCTTGAGCTCAGTACGGGCATGCGCATGACCGAGATTATCAATGAAGTGTTGCCAGGTCATCCGGCCGGCGTTCTCACAGGCCCGAACCTGGCGCGTGAGATTATGTCTGGCTATGCTGCCGCTAGTGTTATTGCCATGACCGACCAGGTCATCATGAAAGAAGTGCAGAAGGTTTTTCATTGCGGTCTGTTTCGAGTCTATACCAACCACGATGTGATCGGTTGTGAGGTGGGTGGGGTTTTGAAGAATATCATCGCCATTGCCGCCGGTATGGGTGACGGTCAGGGAGCGGGGGAAAATACACGGTCCGCGGTCATTACCCGTGGTCTGGCTGAAATCACTCGCCTGGGAGTCGCCATGGGGGGCGAAATCCAAACCTTCGCGGGCCTGACGGGTATGGGTGACCTGGTCGCGACCTGCACCAGTCCGCAAAGTCGGAATCGCTCCGTGGGCTTTGAGTTGGGTCAGGGCAGAAGTATCGAGGAGATCACCAACAAGATGTTTATGGTTGCCGAGGGCGTCAAGAGCGCCCCGGCAGTGATTGAGCTAGCCGATCGATATGGGGTTGAGATGCCTATCGCTCGTGAGGTCTATGAAGTGCTGCGCGGCGAGAGCAATGCCAATACCGCCTTTCGTGGTCTATTAAGGGCTGATATCGGCGCAGAATCAGAACCGGGTTAGGCGTCTGCACGCTAGCGCGTGGCTTTGTCGATAGCGGTTTCGCCCCAACCCACGAGTTCGTCGTCAATAAATACCAGAGGTGTGGTCTCATCCCGGCGGGTCACACCGTCGCTGTTGACGTGTTGGGTTCGGTAGAACCACACCTTATAGGCGTTGCCATCCCGCTGGAAGGATTCAACAATGTCCGGAGTGCCAAACTCAGACTCAATGCTGCTGAGAGATCGGCCCAGTTCAAGCAGCTTGATACGCTGTACATTGCTCTGTTGTATGGATCTCCAATTGCCATGATCAGATTCCCTGTCATCACCATTGATTTTGATAACACAACCGCCAAGGGGCAGCATCATAGTGGCAGTGAGAAGCAGGATGTGGGCTGATTTCATTTGCGCGTTTCCGTGAGTGGGTGTTGGCTGAGTGAGTGGGGCGACTAGTTACGCCTAAAGACTATACAAAAATCATGCCGTAAAACAATAGCGATATAAAACAAGGAGGTAGCAATCTTCTTTAAGTCCTGGTCACCTAAAACTAGTCAATTTCGCCAGTCTTTCGCCAGTTCCTATTGGCTTGCTGCTGCCGAGGTCCCGACTGACGACCATGGCTTCAAGTCAGCCGCTAGGGTAACCTTCCAACACACTCCAAGTGATCCCGCCTTTATGTTTTTTTCTTCTGCGTTATTGTTCCGCCTAATGATGTTTCTGCCGCAAGCCCTGCTAAGTAGTTTGCGTTTATCAATGCTGATGCTGGGGTTGACAGCAGCTGTTCAGGCAGAGGAAGTGGAATTGCCTCGAGTGATGGCTTGGACCGCGTACAATTTAGGCACAACGGGTTATAACCAGGCGGTGGCCATTGGCAAAGTCTTGAAAGACCAGCATGGTGTAACGTTGCGGGTGATTCCCGGTAAAAATGACATTTCCCGGTTGCTGCCCCTGAAGTCTGGTCGAGTGCAGTTTTCTGCCAATGGCGTTGCCACATACTTGGCGCAGGAAGGTGTATTTCAATTTGCGGATGCGGACTGGGGACCGCAGCCAGTGCGCGTGTTGATGATGTCTAATGGCCTGAGTAACCAATCTGTGGCGGTATCGGCAGATTCCGGTATTACTCAGTGGTCTCAGCTCAAGGGCAAACGTATTCCCTGGGTACGCGGCGCCCCAGCACTGAACCTTTCCATGGAGGCTCTCATGGCCTGCGGCGGTGTCGGCTGGGATGATGTGATCCGAGTGGACTACCCTGGGTATAGTGCCATGTGGAATGGGATCGTTGATGGCCAAATCGATGCAGCCTATGCCACTACCGTTTCAGGCCCAACGCGTAAGCTCGAAGCATCCCCTCAGGGAATATTCTGGCCCAAGGTGCCTCATGATGATGAGGCCTGTTGGCAGCGCTTGTTGGCTAAAGCACCGTATTTTTCCAAGCATGTTGCTACCCGTGGAACAGGTATTACCGTCGCTAGTCCGCATGAAGGCGCGACCTATCCTTACCCAATCTTGATCTCCATGGCCGATCAGGACGAAGCGCTTGCCTTTAATCTTGTTAAGGCCATTGATCAGGGATACCCCGAGTTCAAGGATGCGGATCCTGGCGCCATTGGTTGGGCGCTCGCCTCGCAACGGTTTGACTGGGTGGTTCCCTGGCATGCAGGGGCAGTGCGGTATTACCAATCTGTGGGCGTCTGGACTCAAGCGATGAATTATCACAATGAACGCCTGATTCAGCGCCAGGAAGTCTTGCAACAAGCTTGGCAAGAGGCCGTGAGTCTGGGCACTGAAGACGAAGAGAAGTTTGAGCAGGCCTGGTTGATGCTGCGTACTCAGCGATTACAGGCCGCTGGTTTTGATCCTGTGTGGCTTGACCAGGCGGGTCGAGAGTGAGTCAGATCCGCCCACTGACGGGCTATCTGGGAACCCTCGTTGCTGTGGTCTGTGTTCTGGCAGCGGCGCTGGCCCTGGACAATGTGCGGGCCTTTGGCGCGCCGCTGTTTAGTGGACTGATCACGGTGGAAACCCACTATTACTACGCCCTGATGGCCTTGCTGCTGCCGCCGGCATTTTTGCTCTACCGCTCCAACACTCGGTTTGACCTGATTGCCCTTGATCTGCTGTTGGGACTGTTGGCCTTTGGCATTTGCACCTGGTTGTACCTGAATGCCGAGACCATGCTTGACGAAGGCTGGGAGTTTGGCGCGCCTGATAGGGGTAATAGTCTAAGTATCGTTCTGTGGGTCTTGGTCCTCGAAGCTGTTCGGCGTATCGCCGGTGCGTCGTTGTTTATTTTGGTGTTACTGTTTTCCTTGTATCCCCTGGTCGCAGACCTGATGCCCGAGGCATTGCAGGGTATGGCGACGTCTCTGACCGACACTGCAGCCTATCATGTGATGAGTAGTGAGAGCCTGGTGGGCTTGCCGTTTCGTGCCTTCGCCAGTTTGGTGATCGGTTTTCTGGTTTTTGGCGTGGCGTTGCAACACACCGGCGGTGGTGACTTTTTTATTAAGCTGGCATTCGCCATGCTGGGTCGAGTGCGAGGTGGGCCTGCTAAAGTCGCGATTGTTGCCAGCGGATTGATGGGTTCCTTAAGTGGCAGCGTCATTACGAACGTGCTCACCACCGGTCAGTTGACCATCCCCGCCATGAAGAAAAGCGGTATCGATAAGGAAACAGCCGCCGCCATTGAGGCGTGCGCGTCCACCGGGGGGGTGCTGTTGCCACCGATTATGGGCTCTACAGCCTTTGTCATGGCGACGTTTTTGGAGATGCCCTACTACCAAGTCGCGCTGGCGGCGGCGATTCCAGCGCTGCTGTATTTTACTGCGTTATTTCTGCAGATCGATGCCTATGCCGCGAAACACAAGCTTGAGGGTGTGGTGGATCTTGATATACCGCGGGTCGCGGAG
>JABMOJ010000317.1 GCA_013204195.1 SAR86 cluster bacterium | reverse complement strand
GACGTATACAGCCGCTGCCGTAAATCATAGGCAACCAGCTGACCCACGCGCCGAACCTGGCGGCGCGCATGCACCACGAAGACAAACCGAAGCATCACTGAGAGAATCAGAACGGTGGCGATCTGGCCTACGGAAAATGGTGCGAGGATGGAATCGGCGCTGCCGCCCAGTATGTCGATGGTATCAATACCAACCGATACTAAGTAATAAGTACTGACCTCAAAGAAACGCGCGATAAAGAAGCTCAGGAAGCCGAGGCCTATCTGGTAGCGATAGGGCCGAAGGAACGGAATGAGGCGAATCAAAGACTTCAATAGATGGATCTCAAGGTGACGCGTCATTCTGCCACAACTGCACTGAGACTGAAATGTTCAGGCTCCCGCATCGCCAGCTAATCGGCGACAGGGTATACTCTCCTAGCGCAGCCTCAGCCCTAGTGACAGGGGCGCGCACCCACAATTTGATGCCTAACTGATAGTGAAAAACAATGTCCAGTAATCACCCGACGAACAACCTACCGCCACTAACCTTTAATCTCATCGTCCTTTGCCTGGCGTTTACGAGTGGCTTTATCATCATGGCAATCGAATTGCTGGGCGGCCGCATTCTCGCGCCCTACTTTGGCAGCAGTATTTATGTCTGGGGCAGCATCATTACGATCTTTATGCTGTCTTTATCTATCGGCTACCTCTCGGGTGGTCGATTATCCATCAATAACCCCCACTTGGGCCGCTACGGTGTATTTCTTCTGGCGGCGGCGGTCACGCTGTTACCCACCATCATCTGGAGTAACAACATCATGGATTGGGTTTTTGTTCGCTTGGAGGACCCCCGCTATGGTTCTTTGGTGGCATCAACGCTACTGTTTTTTATTCCTACCGCCATCCTCGGCATGATTGCTCCCTACTCGGTACGTCTGCTGGTTGCCCACGCAGCCCATGCGGGTCAGATTGCCGGTCGGTTATATTTCATATCGACCCTGGGCAGCGCCCTCGGCACGCTGGCCACGTCCTTTTACCTGGTCCTGTGGTTCGAGGTAGATGCTATCTTGATGACCATGAGCGCTGTTCTGGCCGCCGGCGGCGTCAGCGCGATGCTCGCTTATTGGAGTCACCGCACATGATACGACGATGGGTTTTACTCACACTACTGGTTCTGACCACCGCGCCCTTGCAGGCGGCAGAGATTCACCGTGAAAAATCCTTGTATCGCAATATTGTGGTCAAGGAAGCTGACGGTCGACGTTGCCTGCTATTTAGCGTTAAACGTGGCGATAGGAATCAGACCTGCATGGATCTAGAGGATCCCCAGCGGCTGGTATTTCCGTATGTCCGCATGGCCTTCGGCGGGTTGTTGTTGAACCCCGACCCCACCCGCGTTCTGGTGATCGGTCTCGGTGGCGGCACTATTCCCACGGCGCTGTCAGAATTATATCCCGACGCCATGATTGATGCGGTGGAAATAGACGAAGCCGTTGTGCGGGTTGCCAAGCAGTACTTCAACTTTGCCGAGTCAGCCCGGCTTAAGGTCCGGGTCAGCGATGCCAGAGTCTTTATCAAGCGCGCCTTGTTGCAAGACCGAACCTATGACCTGATTATTCTCGATGCTTTTACCGGTGACTATATACCCGAGCACCTGATGACTCAGGAATTCCTTCAAGAAAGCCGCGATCTTTTGAGTGCGGACGGGGTTCTGGTTGCCAATACCTTCTCAACCAGCGTTTTATATGACCATGAGTCAGAGACCTATCAGGCAGTGTTTGGTGACTACCTCAACTTTAAACTGCCGATTTCGGGCAATCGCGTCATTATCGCCGGTCGCCAGGGCTTGCCCAGTGACTTTGTGATCAAGAGCCAGGCCAGCCGGTTAGTGGAATCTTTGCGACCGTATGGTATTGACCCACGAACCTTTCCAGCCAATATGAGTCGAGAGAAAGACTGGGACAGAACTCGCCGTCTACTCACCGACCAATATTCTCCGGCCAACTTGCTCCGCGGCGACGACTGATCCACCGCCGCACCGGCTAGCCCTTTGTTAGCGGCTAGCGTTTGGCTCAGCG
>JABMOJ010000316.1 GCA_013204195.1 SAR86 cluster bacterium | reverse complement strand
ATTGGTCAGGTCTATGGTGGAACGATCGGGCGGGCTAAAAAGGTCATGCACGGAAAAACGTCGAAGATTTTTCACACGGGAACGGGTGTGTTTTCTGGTTTACCGAATCCATTTACGGCCACGCGATATCATTCGTTAGTGATTCTTGCCGAGTCTTTGCCGGATTGTTTGGAAATCACTGCCTGGACAGAAATCGACGGTAAAATCGATGAAATAATGGGTGTTCGACACAAGAGCTTGCAGGTTGAGGGCGTACAGTTCCATCCCGAATCAATACTAACTGAGCACGGTCACGATTTATTGCTCAGTTTCGTCAACTACTGCGATGCTGAGTCGATCAGTTGCGATCAGAAGGATGTTCTATGATGGATATGCCCGCAGCGATTGCTAAAGTCACTGAAGCGCAGGATTTAACTCAGGCAGAAATGCTCGAGGTGATGCGTCTGATTATGTCCGGTGGTGCAACCCCCGCTCAAATTGGCGGATTTCTCATCGGCTTGCGCATGAAAGGTGAGACGGTAAGTGAGATCACAGGCGCCGCTACCGTGATGCGTGAACTCTCAACCCCGGTGCTGACCTCGCTGGAGGACATTGTTGATACCTGTGGTACCGGTGGTAGTGGATCTAACAAGTTTAATGTGTCGACTGCGGCGGCTTTTGTGGCAGCGGCGGCCGGAGTGCACATTGCCAAACATGGCAACCGCGGTGCGTCCAGCAAAAGTGGCAGTGCCGATTTGCTTGAGGCGGCGGGCGCGAATATTATGCTGGCCCCTGACCAAGTTGCCCGCTGTATTGAAACCGTGGGCGTAGGTTTCCTGTTTGCTGTGAATCATCACTCGGCGATGAAGCATGCTATCGGTCCACGTCGTGAGCTATTGACGCGAACCATCTTTAATCTACTAGGACCGCTGACCAACCCGGCAGGCGCTCAGCGTCAGGTTATCGGAGTGTATGCCAAGCAATGGCTGCGACCGATTGCTGAGGTGTTGAAGTCCTTGGGTAGCACCCATGTATTGGTGGTCCATTCTGCTGATGGCCTCGACGAGATCAGTATCGCTGCCGAGACCTTTGTGGCGGAGCTTAACAACGGCGCAATCTCGGAATATCAGATTCAGCCCGAAGATTTTGGGCTGCAACGGCAATCTATCGATTCGTTGATTGTTGAGAACAGTGCGCAAAGCCTGGTATTAGTTGAGCAGGCCTTAGCGGGCAAGCATGACGCGGCTAGCGACATTGTTGCCTTGAATGCCGGCGCTGCGATCTATGTGGCGGGCCACTGTCTCGACTTAGCTGCCGGCGTGGATATGGCGCGAGACGCTATCGGCAGTGGCATGGCGCTAGAAAAATTCAAAGATTTTGTGGATTTCAGCCGGCAGATCGGCGAAGTCGGCTAGCGGTGAGTTAGAGTTTTCAAAGGAGTTAGCAGCGGACATGAGTGCACCAGATATCCTGCAAAAAATCGTCGAGGAAAAGTGGCGCGAGATCCCGCAGCGGGCGGCGGCCCGGCCTGTTGCCGAGCTGCAGCGGCTGATTAGTCAGCAGAGTGATCCGCGAGGCTTTGTCGCAGCGCTGACCGAACGTATGGTTGCTCGCCAACCGGCGATCATTGCGGAGATCAAGAAAGCATCGCCATCAAAAGGTGTCATCAGAGAGAATTTTATGCCCGCTGCCATCGCTCGCAGTTACGCCGATGCGGGTGCTGCCTGCTTGTCAGTGTTGACCGACGTCAGCTTCTTTCAAGGTGCTGATGAATTTTTGGTGCAGGCCCGTAATGCTGTTGCGCTTCCGGTACTGCGCAAGGATTTCGTGGTCGACCCCTACCAGGTGCTAGAGGCTCGTAGTATTGGGGCGGATTGCATTCTGCTGATTGCCGCGATTCTTGAGCCAAAGACCATGGCGAGCCTCTATCAAGTGGCCGTGGACTTGGGAATGGATGTTCTGATCGAAGTGCGAAATGCGGCGGAGTTGGAGCAGGCGTTACAGGTTTCGCCAACTTTGGTAGGCATTAACAACCGTGACCTCAGGGATTTCAGTGTCGATCTGTCGACGACCTATGATCTGATTGATCGCTTGCCAGTAGGCGTCAATCTGGTCACTGAGAGCGGTATTCATCAGCGTGCCGATATCGAGGCGATGCAAGGTCGTGGGGTGTATGGCTTTCTGGTGGGTGAGGCATTTATGCGGGCTGAGGACCCGGGTGCTCAGCTAAAAACCTTGTTTTACTAGTCTGCTATGAACGCGGCAACCGTTAGCGTGCGCCAAAGACTACCATGGTTTTGCCTTTCACAGAGACCAGCCCTTGGCCGTCAAGGGTCTTCAGGACTCGGCCGACCATTTCTCTTGAGCAACCGACAATTCTGCCGATTTCCTGTCGCGTGACCTTGATCTGCATGCCGTCGGGATGAGTCATGGCGTCAGGTTCTTTGCAGAGATCAAGCAAGGTCCGAGCGACCCGTCCCGTGACGTCGAGAAAGGCCAGGTCACCGACTTTTTGAGTGGTTTTCCCCAAACGGGCAGCAAGTTGACTGGCCAACTGGTAAAGCATTCCCGCATCTTTTTTACTGAGTTCCGAAAATTTCGCATAGCTGAGTTCCGCCACTTCACAGGCCACTTTGGCTTTGACCCACGCGGTACGCTTGCCATGACTGCCAAACATGGCCATCTCGCCAACAAAATCACCGGCATTTAGGTAAGCAATAATGATTTCCCGGCCAGCATCATCTTCTACGAAAACCGTGACAGAGCCTTGGGTGATATAAAAAATCGAATCGCTAGGGTCCCCTGCGTAGATGATGGTGCTGCCGCGAGGGTATTTCCGTTTGTGGGCAACACTCAGGAACTCCACCATACTGCATAAGCCGTTACCCAAACCATTACCCAAACCATTACCCAAACCATTGCTTGAATCGTAGTTAAAACCTGCTGGACGTTGAGCGACGCTGGCCATGATCCTGGGTACCTCTCATTGATAACTAATGCTATGTGCTTGTAGGAGGTTGTCACTGTTGCACTT
>JABMOJ010000315.1 GCA_013204195.1 SAR86 cluster bacterium | reverse complement strand
TTGCTGATCGGGGCCGGCGAAACCATTGGCTTGGTGGCCAGGCATCTGAAAAATGCCGGCGTCAAAAATCTCGTCATCGCCAACCGAACCCTGGCCAATGCTCAAAAATTGGCAACGGAACTATCTGCCATCGCCACCGACTTGGCCGACGTTCCGGCGCAGTTGGCTCACGCGGATATTGTGATTTCCGCAACGGGCAGTGAAATCCCTGTGCTCAACAAATCCACGGTTGAGCGCGCGCTGAAACTACGCCGCCATAAACCCATCTTCATGGTGGACCTGGCTGTTCCTCGGGATATCGAACCAGAAGTCGACGAGCTCAGCGATATCTATTTGTACAGTATCGACGACCTGCAAAAAATTATTTCTGCGAACCTAAGTAGTCGACAGGAAGCCGCACTTGAAGCTGAGGCCATCATTGAACAGGCAGTCAAGGATTTTCAGCACCAGCACAAATCACGTCAGGCCGTGGATATGCTCAAGCGCTTTCGTCAGCGGCATGAGACCATCAAGTCCGTCGAATTAAGCAAGGCATTGCAGCGCCTCAACAAGGGCGATGCGCCGGCTGACGTATTGACCAGCCTCGCGAATCAGCTGACCAACAAGATCATTCATACACCCAGCATTCAACTAAAACAGGCGAGTGCCGAGGGGCGGGAAGATATGCTCACAGCGGTTGAAGACTTGTTTCAACTCGGCGACGACGATCAGAGCCTGGACACCTAAACCATGAAAGCATCACTCAAAGTTAAACTCGACCAACTGCTCGAACGCTATGACGACCTAGCGGCGCTACTCAGCGACGGCGAAACCATCGCCGACCAAAATTTGTTTAGAGGCTATTCGAAAGAATATGCAGAAATCGAGCCTGTCGTGCTTTGTTACCGAAGATACGAGCAAACTGGTGCCGAGCTGGCAGAGGCACGACTGATGGCCAGCGATAGCGATCCTGACATACGCGCGATGGCAGACGACGAATTGCTGACCCTCGAGGCAGATATCACGGCCCTCGACTCAGAGCTGCAGCGACTGCTGCTGCCGCAAGACCCGAATGATTCACATAATATCTTTTTAGAGATCCGCGCCGGTACCGGTGGTGATGAAGCCGCGATATTCGCCGGCGATCTATTGCGCATGTACCAGCGGTTCGCCGAGAACCAAAATTGGAAACTCGAGATCCTCAACGAACGCAGTGGCGACCACGGTGGCTACAAAGAAATTATTAGCCGCATCGAAGGCAAGAATGTTTACGGCTTGCTCAAGTTCGAGTCTGGCACCCATCGCGTTCAGCGGGTGCCTCAGACAGAATCTCAGGGCCGAATACACACCTCGGCTTGCACCGTTGCGGTGATGCCCGAGGTCGAGGCCCTGGATGAAGTTGAAATATCCAAGAATGACTTGCGGGTCGATACCTACCGCGCATCCGGTGCCGGCGGTCAGCATATCAACAAGACGGATTCGGCGGTGCGGTTGACTCACATACCCACCGGGATTGTCGTCGAGTGTCAAGACGAACGCTCGCAACACAAAAACAAGGCACGCGCTATGAGCCTGCTACAAGCCAAGATCATGACCCAAGCCCAACAGGCGCAAGACGATGCCCAGGCCGCTACCCGCCGGAACTTGGTGGGCAGTGGCGATCGGTCAGAAAAAATTCGAACCTATAACTTCCCCGATAGTCGCGTCACAGACCATCGCATCAACCTGACGTTACATCGTTTGGCACAGACCATGGCAGGCGATTTGTCGCCGATTGTCGACCATTTGGTGCAAGAGTATCAAGCCGACCTGCTGAGCGCCTTGAGCTCGGATACCGATGACTAACAGCGCAACGCCTTTGACGGTTGGCCAAGCATTACAACGGGGCTCGGTCCTGTCTGCGTCGAGCGATAGCCCCCAATTGGATTGCCAACTGTTGCTGGGTCGAGTGCTTGAGCAAGGCCACGCCTGGCTCATCACACACACCCTGGACGCTTTGAGCAAAGACCAAGAAAACGCCTTCGAAGCGCTGCTACACCGACGCTTACAGGGCGAACCTATTGCCTATCTGCTCGGCACTCAGGGTTTCTGGGACATGGATCTGGTTGTCAATACCGCGACATTGATTCCCAGACCCGAAACCGAGCTCCTGGTTGAGTTGTTACTGTCATTGCCGAAGGATCCCTGCATACGACTACTGGATCTCGGTACCGGTACCGGCGCCATCGCCATCGCCATTCAACGCGAACGACCACATTGGGCGGTATACGGGTTAGATCGCAGTGCGGCAGCGCTGGCTGTGGCGCAAGGCAACGCTAAAACTTGGCATCCGCCGGGCATGGCATTCATTCAAGCCAATTGGCTTGGCCCTATCCGTTCCGCCAGCTTCGATGTCATTGTCGCGAACCCCCCCTATATTGAACCACTGGATGCCCACCTGGCCCAGTTGCGGTATGAACCCCACCAAGCTTTGGTTGCCGCTGACGCCGGCTATGCCGATCTACATGCCATCATGCAGCAAGCCACACGCTGTCTAATGCCCGGCGGCCACCTGCTGCTAGAGCACGGCTTTGATCAGCAGCAGCAACTTGAGCGACGACTGCTGGCATGGGGATTTGACAACATCCAGTTATTTGACGACCTTAATCACCAGCCTCGGGCCATCCTGGCGCTGTGGCCGGGAACCGCATCCCGTGAAGAGAAGCTGCCATGAATGATACCGAATTGCTTCGCTATAACCGCCAGCTGATGTTGCCCGAGATCGATATCAGCGGTCAGGAGAAACTTTTACAGAGCACCGTCCTGATCATTGGCATGGGCGGCCTTGGCAGTCCCGTGGCTTTGTATCTGGCCGCGGCAGGTGTTGGCCATCTGATCATCGCCGATGACGATTATGTGGAACTGAGTAATCTGCAGCGCCAGATTGCACACACCACCGAGCGTCTTGGCCAACTCAAAGTCGATTCCGCCGAAGTCGGCATATTAGCCCTGAATCCTGAAATTAAGGTCACCAAGATCAGCCAGCGCCTCAACCCTCAGACGCTGCAAACCTGGCTCAGTCAGGTCGATCTGGTTATCGACGCCACAGACAATTTCGCTACTCGATTCGTCATCAACGACAGTTGTGTAAAAACCCGCACACCGCTGGTCTCTGGGGCGGCGGTGCAACTGCAGGGACAAGTCATGGTCTATGACCCAACACAGCCCGATTCAGCCTGTTATCGATGCCTGTATCAGTCGAGCAGTCATGATGCGCCGAGTTGCGCCGAGAACGGCGTTGCGGCGCCGGTGGTGGGCATCATTGGGACCATCCAGGCATTGGAAGCCATGAAGTTACTGGCGGGTTTTGGCAAGACGTTGGCTGGCTATCTGCTGGTTTTCGATGCCAAGCAAATGGAATGGCGTAAGCTGCGCCTGCCAAAAAATCCTGATTGCCCTGCCTGCGGCACGGACTCAATCTTCTAGGGCGGGCCTATAGTCGTGACCCTAACTCAGCCTTGGAACTCGCCTTTGGCTTGCAGATCAGCATGGTACGACGAGCGCACCAGCGGCCCGCTAGCAACATGACTGAAGCCCATCTTTTGGCCAATTTCAGCCAACTCCGCAAATTCATCTGGGTGCACATAGCGTTCGACCGCCAGATGATCGCGACTGGGCTGCAAATACTGCCCAAGGGTGAGCATATTTACGTCGTGCCGGCGTAAGTCAGCCATGACCTCTTGAACCTCTTCGAGGGTTTCACCCAGACCCAGCATCAACCCTGACTTGGTCGGTACCTGCGGTTGAATCGCCTTGAATTGTTGTAGCAGTTTCAATGACCAGGCGTAATCGGCACCAGGGCGCGCCTTTTTATATAACCGCGGCACCGTCTCAAGATTATGATTAAAAACATCCGGTGGTTCGGCACCGAGCTTTTCCAACGCAATGTCCATTCGGCCACGAAAGTCAGGCACCAACACTTCAATGCGAGTCGCTGGCGATTGTTGGCGAATTTCACGAATACAATCAACAAAATGACCCGCGCCACTGTCCTTCAAATCATCGCGGTCCACCGAAGTCACCACCACATACTTGAGCTGCAATTCCATAACGGCTTCGGCCAGTTGTCGAGGCTCATCCACATCCAATATCTTGGGTTTACCGTGAGCCACATCGCAGAACGGACAACGACGGGTGCAGATTTCACCCATGATCATAAACGTGGCCGTGCCATGGGAAAAACATTCTGACAGATTCGGGCAGGATGCCTCCTCGCAGACCGAAGCCAGCTTGCGGCTTCGAAGAATTCCCTTGATCCGGTTAACCTCGTTGCTCGACCGGATCCGCACGCGAATCCAATCTGGTTTGCGCAGGAACGTTTCTGTCGGGATCACCTTGACGGGGATTCGTCGAACCTTGTCAGCCCCGCGCAACTTCTCGCCTTCTATCAGTGTATTACGTTCGTCTCTGGCCACGGTGATCTCTACGTCAAAAGGGTTTGTACTGCTTGGCGGCCTGGTTGGACCATGCCTGTTGTGCAGCTTGAATCATACCCGAATCGCGCGCTCAGGTGTGATGTGAGTTGATCTGCCAGCGTGCCTATATCGGCCTTGATACCCAGGTCTTGCGTGCGGCAGATTTCCAGACCCTGGTGACCGCATGGGTTAATGCTCTTAAACGGCGTCAGATCCATATCCACATTTAAACTCAGACCGTGATAACTACAGCCCTTGCGAATGCGCAACCCAAGCGCCGCAACCTTACGCCCATCCACATACACCCCCGGCGCATCACGGCGCGCGACTGCCACTACAGAATAGTCCAACAACAGGTCAATAATCGCGCCTTCAATCGCCGAGACCAGGTCTCGCACACCAAAACCCAGGCGCCGCAGATCAAATAACAGATAGCCAACCAGTTGACCCGGCCCATGATAGGTGACTTGGCCACCCCGGTCGGTTCTGACCACCGGAATATCACCTGCACCGAGAATATGCTCTGGCTTACCAGCCTGCCCGAGCGTCAACACTGGCGGATGCTCAAGCCACCAGAGCTCATCAATGGTCTTCGCATCTCGAGTGTCGGTAAAATCCCGCATGGCCTGCCAAGTGATCGCGTAATCCTGCAACCCGGCGTCAAGTCCACGGCGAACATTAAGGACTGTCATTGGCTAAAGCACCATGTGAACCCAGCTATGGGTTTTAAGTTCGGCAAACAGCGCCTTGAGCTGCGGCTCACCGGTGGCAATAAACTGCACCGTAACCGCGGCATAGTTACCTTTGCTACTCGGACGCTCTTTGACCTTGTCCAAAGACACAGTGGCATCATAGCCCTGCAGGATCGTCACAACCCGTGCGACCAGCTCTGGATGGCTATTGGCGACGACCTTGATCGGATAGCTGCAGGGAAATTCGATCACTGGCGCCGACATAGATTCTTCGTTCATAATGTTACCCGTATCAATTTTTTTGACCGATGATAGCTAGCCTGACCTATGCCAGTTTCAACGGATCACCACCGAACAACTCTAGTAGAAACAATGCCAGGGAATCCCATAGCTGCCTGAAAAACCCAGCCTCGCCAATATTTGACAATGCCACCAGAGGCGCCTCGTAAACCATCGCACCATCAACCTTGACTGTCAGTAGCCCCAGCGCTTGATCTTCGATTATTGGCGCTTGTATCACTCGGTCAATATCCATGGTCGCCGTCAGATTGTCTTTCGTACCACGGGGTATTGTTATCGCGACCTTGTTTGCCAAGCCCATACGAACACTCGGCTTCTCACCACCCCAAACGCGCACTTCATTCAACGATTCGCGAGCGTCGTAAAGCTGCAGGGTTTCATAGTACCTAAAGCCATAGGTCAACAATTTTTGACTCTCTGTGGCTCTCGCCTCTTCTGACTGGGTACCCATAACAACAGATACCAAACGCATGCCGTCGCGCATGGCAGACGCCACCAGGCAGTAACCCGCTGCATCAGTATGTCCTGTCT
>JABMOJ010000314.1 GCA_013204195.1 SAR86 cluster bacterium | reverse complement strand
CTGCTTAACAATGCGGGAGTGAAGGGTAGTGCGCAGCAGGGCTTGAATGATATGGATGCCGAAAGCTGGCTGGCGGCGTTCAACACCAACACGATCGCGCCGTTCATGCTTTCGTCGATGTTGCTAAAGAATCTCAAGCTAGCAGACCGACCGCGCATCATCAGTGTCTCCAGCTACATGGGCTCAATCAGTCGGCCAGGCACCGGTCTCTATGCATATCGCAGTTCCAAGGCCGCCTTGAACAAAGTAATGCAGGTGATGGCCAACGAGTTACTCGCCGAGGGTGTCATTGCTTGTCCTGTGCACCCAGGTTGGGTGCGAACCGATATGGGTGGCTCTGATGCCGACTTGAGTGTCGAGCAGAGTGTCGAGGGCTTAATCGCAGTAATCGACAAGCTCAGCATGGCGCAGAGCGGTCGGTTCTGGAATTGGGATGGTGAAGAACTACCCTGGTAATCGCCGCCAAAGTAAATTTTTTCAAATGCCTTCCCGCACATCCTAGACAAACCACTTGCTGTCCCGCGGCGGTGGTTTGGTTTCATCATCGGTAAGCGCGCCACGAGATCATCAGGATAAAGCCGCAAGGTGATGCTGGATTTTTAGTTTGCTTCAGGGTGGGTGGTATTTGATGATCGACACCGCATGCTGCCTCCCTGCCGAATGGTATTCCAATCTATGCGTAATCTTTCGCGTGCTGCACGTGGTTTTCCCATCGGCCGGGGTGGTTTTACGTGTTGTGTCTTGACTCATCGCGGGTAGGATAGTGAGTAATATCAAGAGCAGGGTAGCGTGGGGTCATGATACTAAGCGACGAGCAGATCAGTTTTTTTAAAGCTAAGGGCTATCTGATAGTGCCTGGCGCCATGGCCCAGGACCAATGCGAGAAAGTGCGTGAGTTGATGTGGCAAGGCTTGCCGATAAATGCAGCGATTCAAGCTGATGATCCCACAAGCCAGATTGGGCCTTTCAAAACCACCGATGAAAGTACTGATACGCGTCATGTACGCCAAGGTTATCGCTGGCTGAATCGGTTCTTAGGTGTCAGCCCAGAGGTGATCAAGCTAATCTATAGCGAATCCATTTGCGCGATGGCGACGCAACTGCTGGGTGGCCATTTGCGGCAAGCGGTAGCTAACGGCTTACCCATGGGTAGCTATGGGAATGCCTGGCCTGGGGGTCCGACAGATCCGGCCACTGGGAACGAAGGCGCCCGCGGTGTTTATTGCACTTTGCCCTATGGTAATAGAGCCGTCGAGCCGGATCAGTGTCATACGGACGGTCATCCATTTCAGTTAGGTGTCGTTGGCCTGATTGGTGATTGTCCGCAAGACGGAGGTGGGTTTAAGGTCTGGCCAGGATCCCATGAGCGATTGTATCCAACCTTTGCGTTGCGCTATGACCAGCCGCGCATTCCTTATTATGAACATTTGCCGAGCTACAAAGGCATCGCACATAGCCCTGAATATTTGCAGGAAATTGCCAAGCTCAACGAAGAGTTAAAGCCGGTGGAGTGTTGGGGCAAGGCGGGTGATATCGTGTTTTGGCACCACCGCTTGGCGCATATGGCGGGGCATAACTACACGAATACCCTGCGTCAGGCGGTGCTAGCAGATTTTTGGACCACGGATTTAGACGCGCTTCGAGGGACGCCGGCCCAAGGCGATATGTGGCGCGACTGGTCTGAGCAAGTACAACAGTGCAAGGGCGGCTACTCGACGGCGCTCGCGGTGGCGCAGCGTCTATAAAACTTGTCACCGCCGAGGTGAATTTGGCGAATGAAGTAAGATCCTGTCATCCGCACCCAGGTCGGGGTTGCCGGTCCTAACCTTGCCGTCAGCCCCGGCGGACAAACCTATTCACGTCAGTCTTCACACTCTAAAAAATCCCCGTTTGCATGCACTGATACTCGGTAGTGCGCCACTATAATCCGGCCTACACTCAAGTTCTATCAAGCCAAATTACCGCGGGTGTATAGAAAAGACTTGCAATGACCGACGGTCAGTTGTTAAATGACCACAAGTCATTAATAGTCTAAACAGGAATCTTTTATGAACGCCCCACAAAATATAGCACCACCAGCTGATATCGAGACGGCGATGCAGGCTGCATTGCAGCTCCAGCGTGAGAGCTATCTCAGTGAAGGTATGGTGTCTGCGGGTATCCGTATCGATCGGATCAATCGTGCAATCGACATGCTGGTGAAACATTCGGAAGCTATTAGTGATGCGATGAATCAGGATTTTGGCTGTCGGCCAAGGCAGGTCAACCTGATGACGGACGTCAGTGGCTCCATTGGGTGCCTGAAGCATTGTCGGCAGCACCTCAAGGGGTGGATGAAGCAGGAAAAGCGATCGTCCATGTTTCCATTAAATCTGCTGGGCGGGCGGTCAACCATCGAATACCAACCTAAGGGTGTGGTTGGGGTACTCGCACCTTGGAACTTTCCACTCGGTATGGTGTTTGAACCTCTTGCCGGCGTACTTGCGGCAGGCAACCGGGCGATGATTAAGCCATCGGAGTTCACGCCGGCTACCTCAGCTTTGATCTCGGATATGGTTTCTGAGGCCTTCGATCCGACGGAGCTTTGCGTCTTTACCGGTGGCCCTGAAGTGGGCCAGGCCTTCTCTGGGTTGCCCTTTGATCACATGATTTTTACCGGTGCCACGAGTGTTGCGCGACATATTATGGGTGCTGCTGCGCGAAACTTGGTGCCAGTGACGCTCGAGTTGGGTGGCAAGTCGCCAGTGGTCATATCTCGTAGCGCCGACCTGACTCAAGCCGTAGAGCGAGTTATGGTGGGGAAATTGCTAAATGCAGGTCAAGTCTGCATCGCGCCAGATTATCTGTTAGTGCCCGAAGAATTGCTCGATGAGGTGATTGCGCAGGCAACACGTATCGTCACTGAAATGTATCCCAGCTTGCTTAATAATGAACAATATACGGCGGTGGTCAATGACCGCCATTATCAGCGTTTGACGAGTTATCTGAACGACGCTGATCAGCGGGGAGTTAAAACAGTGAGCATCAACCCTGGGAGTGAAGATTTCGAGGCTAATCCCATGCAGAAAATGCCACCTACCCTGATCATTAATCCAGATGATGAAGCGTTGTGCATGCAGGATGAAATCTTTGGGCCGTTGCTGCCGATCAAAACTTATAAAAACTTTGAGGAAACGATCAGCTATATCAATAGTAAGCCGCGCCCCTTAGCGGCCTATTATTTTGGTAAAGATAAGGCGCAAGAGGAGCGTTTCCTGACGGGTACCACGTCTGGAGGTGTGTGTATCAATGACGTGATGTTCCACATGCTCCAAAAAGATTTACCCTTTGGCGGCATAGGACCCAGTGGCATGGGCGCTTATCACGGCGTAGAAGGCTTCAAGACATTTAGTCACGCCAAGGCGATTTACCGACAAACGAAACACTTCAACGTTGCGAAGTTGGCAGGCCTTCTGCCTCCTTACGGTGATACTTCTGAGAAAAACATTCGAGATCAAATTAAGCGATGAGCTCTAATCTTAAGCGAGCGCGAACAGAGGCACAGAAAGACTTCCGTCGTCAGCAGATTTTGGATGCGGCCGAGGCGCATTTTCGTGATGTTGGGTATGAGGCGTTTTCGATGGGGAATCTGGCCAAATTGGCTGGAGTCGTCAAGGGAACGCTGTACCTATATTTCAAAACCCGAGAGGAAGTTTTCCTTACCCTGTACAACCAAAGCTTGGTTCGTTGGAGTCAGGTGTTTCTTAATCGTCTCGATCGCCCTATGGACGACAATGACTATGTGAAAATACTCTATGTCACCGCGATGGCAGATGGCAGCTTTGTACCGTTGTTGGCGAGACTCGAACACGTGATTGAGCACAATGTCGCCATTGAGCGGCTGGTGGAGTCGAAGCGAATTTTTATCGATCGGGTAGCAAAGATTGCCGAAACCTCTGCAGCTATACTCGGCCTAAATCAGCCTCAGGCACTTGAGGTGGTGAGAACGATGGGTGTCTTGTTGGTCGGTGCCACGAGAGCAGACCAAGGCCCCTCACTCCAGGGAGAGGCTATCCCTGCAGATGTTCAGGCATTAATCGAGGCATTCTCGTCGGAAAATATTTTCATTAAGAATGCTTGCCGGATTATTGCGGGGGTCCGCGCTGATGCAAGCCCGGCCGAGTGAATGACGAATAACATTTGTGCTATGCCCCTAAATTTTGCTGATATATATCAAGGAGAAAACCAGTGACTATAAATCGACAGTGGTTGTTAGCCGCAAGACCCGCAGGCATGATCGGTCCACAGAACTTCGAGTATGCTGAATCGCCGATTCCGACGCTGAGTGCCGGCGAGGTGCTGGTCAAAAATTTGTTCCTGTCCTTCGATCCCACCCAGCGCAATTGGATGGTTGATCGACCGGGCTATTTGCCGCCTGTGGGTATGGGCGAGACGATGCGGGCAGGTTCCGTTGGTCAAGTAGTGGATTCCCAGCACGATGACTTCGCGGTGGGTGAGCTGGTACAAACGACCGGTGGGTGGCAAGACTATGCGGTGGTGGCACCCGGGCAAGGCCCTATGGGTTTAACCAAGTTGCCGGCAGGGGTGTCGCCAGAAATGATGTTGTCGATTCTTGGCATTACCGGACTCACCGCATATTTTGGTTTGCTTGATATTGGTTTGCCTAAAGCTGGAGAAACAGTGCTGGTGTCTGGCGCGGCGGGTGCAACGGGCTCAATTGTCGGGCAAATCGCTAAGCTCAAAGGGTGCCGTGTGGTGGGTATTGCCGGCGGCCCCGAGAAGTGTCGTTGGCTGAAAGAGCAAGCCGGGTTCGATGCGGTGATTGACTACAAAAACGCAGATGTGAACGCCCAAATTGCCCTGCATTGCCCCGAAAAATGGGATGTCTTTTTCGACAATGTGGGTGGCGATATTCTCGAGGCCGCTCTGAATCATCTCAATCTGCATTCTCGTATTGTGATGTGCGGCGGTATTTCCGGCTATAACGCTACGGATCCCGTACCGGGCCCGGCCAATTTAATGAACTTGATTACCAATCGTGGTCGCATGCAAGGATTTATCATTTTGGATTATT
Organism: SAR86 cluster bacterium; assembly: GCA_013204195.1. GTDB lineage: Bacteria > Pseudomonadota > Gammaproteobacteria > Pseudomonadales > Azotimanducaceae > UBA4582. The sequence goes on along the minus strand of JABMOJ010000314.1, from coordinate 1,903 downwards.
TACCCCGCGCCATGGAAGCGATTCATGAATTGATGGCATGGGTAGCGGCGGGCGATATCATCTACCAGGTAGACTTGAAAGAAGGTTTTGAGAATATTCCCAGCACCTTGCAACGACTCTACACTGGGCAGAATGTGGGCAAACAACTACTCAAAATTGCTAACCCAGTGTGATCCAAAACCGGCGGCGATGGGTGTCGATGATGCTGGGACTGCACGGTTTTTTGATGGTTTGACGGCAATAAACCAGTTCTCTCGGCTTGCAGCAGCTATGCCATTTTATGCTAAGCGAATGTAAATTTTACCCCGACCCCATTTTCAACTGCGTTTTTGCCTTCAGCTATCTCCGGGCAGAATGCTAGCGGTTGTTGCTCGAATGGCCTTATGTCGTCGTGGGCGTCTTTTATGGCTGGGCGATGCAGAAAGCTTTCGCTGCCGTGACTTCTAAGTTGTTAGCCCGTTAGCCAGCACGCCCCAGTGATTTGGCGGCTTCCTAACCGCCGGGTTGATTCCGTATACTGACATATCGCGAACGGAATTCCCCGCCATGTTTGATATTATCAGTAACGCAATGATCGATGACGTGGTCGCTGAGGCTATGCAGTTGGATATGTGTTTTCTCAGCGGTCCGGGGCAGGCGCGCCAGGTGCCGTTTACTTTGACGCCAACGCCAATCTCAGTCGAAAGCTTTAAAACGCTGGTTGATGCCGCGGCTTTACTAGGCAGATTGACCCAGGCGTTGGCCGCGAATGCGGCGCTGCTTGAAGAGATACATGCCCCGCTCGCAGAGAGCGAGCCATTTTTTGCCGAGTTGCTGTCTATCCACCGAGAGTTATCTACGCCGGCGGGTAGTTTGCCGCGAATTCCACTGTTACTGCAGCGCAGTGATTTTATGCTCGACAGCACCTTGGGTCCGAGTCTCGTTGAGTGCAACAGTATTGCCGCGGGTATGGCGCCCTTCGGTGACCGCATACAGCAATTACACCTTTATATTCAGCAGCGCTGGCCAGAGGATTTTGCCCGTTATTCTGCTGCTACGGGTGCGACGATTGTGCCGAACCCGGCCACCAGTAGGCTGGCAGAGGCGATCACGCTGGCGGCCAATCACGTCCGTCGTGAGGCTAAAGACGGCGACACAGCGACCTTCCTCATGATCGTCCAAGAAGACGAGGACAATATTTTTGATCAGCGACTGCTTGAAAGGGCATTGCAACGTCGCGGGGTTAAGACCTGTCGGCGGACCATGCGTCAGTTGCATAAGCGGTTATCCACGGGCCCAAACCTGCGCCTGATGCTCGAAGATGTCGGTCCCATTGATGTGGTTTATTTGCGAGCCGGGTATCAATACCAAGACTATGTGGCGGCGGATCTCGATTCGCTACGGTGTTGCGATGCGCTGCGGGCGGTTCGAGTCTTTATCGAACGCCACCGAGTGGCCGTCAACGCGACAGTGTCCCAGCAACTCGCTACCAGCAAACGGATGCAACAATATATTGCGTCTAATCCTGCAAGTCTGTTGCATGCCCTGGGTTTTACGCCTGCAGAGGCTGCCGCTTTAAAAGCGATTTTTGTAGAAATGCGCTTGGTGGATGAGAGCACCGCTAATCGCTTGCAGGAATCTGGTACCAGCCAATGGGTGATGAAAAATCAGGGTGAGGGTGGCGGCCACTGCCTGTTTGATGGGGCCATTATCGAGCGGTTGGCAACCCTCGACAAAAAAGCCTATCCCGGGTGGACGTTGATGCGTCGACTCCAGCCGACAGGTCGAGAGGTTGCCACCTTGCGGGTTCGCGAGGGGAAAGCCCAGCGGGTTGAGAGATTGGTGAGTGAGATCGGGATTTTTACCGCCCATCTTGACGGCGAGCCCTTAGGTGGCTCGGCTCAGGATCCAGGGTATGTTGGCT
>JABMOJ010000313.1 GCA_013204195.1 SAR86 cluster bacterium | reverse complement strand
GCTATCGAGCGAAACACAAACAGGTGACGGATGCACGGACCATTATCGAACAAGGCGCCACGGCCCTGGGGTTCGAGGTATTGGGCAAACCTCAATTAGGGATTGTCGCCCTGGCGCACCCTCGCGAGGATATTTTTGCCATCTACAAACAGATGTTCAAACGGGGCTGGTTCACCAGTCTGACAACCGCGCCCAAGGCCCTGCACCTGATGCTGTCACCCTTTCATTTAAGCATCACTGACACCTACCTTGAGGACCTTGAAGCATCCCTGCGCCGGGTCGAGGCCGGTGACAAAGACCGAGTGACGGAATCCAGATATAGCTAACAACAAGACCAGTGCTCGCGGCACTTCAGTCGTCGGGGATATGTTTACGCTGAACTTTCTTCTTGCCATGTTGAGTCTTGGTATCCAGGCGTTTACGCACAGATGACCGAGTGGGCTTGCTGGCCCGGCGGGCTTTTTGTCTGAATTGCGCCTTCGCCAGTAGTTCGTCCAAGCGCGCCAGGGCGTCTTGGCGGTTTTTGTCCTGGCTTCGGGTTCGTTGGGCTTTAATCATCAACACGCCATCACTGGAGATCCGCCGATCACGGAGTGCCAGTAGACCCGCCTTGACTGACTCTGGCAGGCTCGAGTGATTGATATCAAAGCGCAAATGAATCGCCGTCGAGACCTTATTGACATTCTGCCCACCGGGCCCCGACGCACGGATCGCGCTAAGCTCGATTTCACTGTCCGGAATGTCGAGGCTCGTGAGCATCAGCGGGGCTAAGCTCGCGACATGAATTTGGCGTTTGTCGAATTGATTTTAATCGATTCGCCCTGTTCCACATATTCAGGCACCTGCACAACCAGACCCGTCGCCATGATCGCCGGCTTAGTGCGGGCGCTGGCCGATCCACCTTTAATCGAGGGGGACGTTTCGGTAATCGTCATCACCACTGACTGAGGCAGATCAATCGCCACAATTCGGTCCTGAACCAGCAGGGCTGTAATGCCTTCAAGGCCATCGACCAGGTACTCCAACTGGCCCTCCAGCTCTTCCTTATTCAGCCCATATTGGGAATAGTCTTCCGTATTCATAAACATGTAATTGCCATCGTCAATATAAGAAAACTGCACGGTGACCCGCTGACAATCCGCCTGTGCCAGCATAATGTCGCCTTTATAGGACTCATCGCGCTTCTGCCGCGTAATCAGGTTATACAGACGCACCTTATACAGGGTCGCAGCACCTCTGGACGAGGGACTTTTAGCATCGAATTGTTTGACAATATGGGGAACGCCGTCAATATCGATGACATCGCCCCGTTTAAGTTCACTGGCTTTTGGCATGGTAAGTTCTTACACTCGGCTGGCTATAGAAAGGTCACTATTGTACATGTTTGAAAAAGACGATTTGATAAAAATTGCCCAGGTGTCCATGCCATTCGGCAAATACCAAGGACAACTGCTCATTGACTTGCCAGAAGCCTATCTGCTGTGGTTTGTAGACCGGGGTTTCCCGAAGGGCCAGCTGGGAAATCTGATGCAGCTCACCCTTGAAATCAAAATTAACGGCCTCGAATCATTGCTCGAGCCCTTTCGACTCCGCCACTCCACGGGACCTAAACCAGCGGCCGCATACGTCTTTCCAACCAATCAAGCAGAAGACGATTAGTCGCCTCGGGCTGCTCTTGCTGAATCCAATGACCACAAGGCAAGGTGTGCACCTCAAGATCAGCCACATAGGCGCTCATATCGGCCTTGCGGACCATATCGTGCTCACCATAAATCATTAGCGCAGGTTGTCGTACGCGCTGTTCAACTTGCTCGGTGGTCGCCCAGTTACGGGTGAAGTTTTGATACCAATGACAGGGAGCAGTGAATCCACCCTGCTGAAAGGCGGCAACGAAAACTGCAAGATCAGCCTCACTCAGCAGCGGCTCACCGGTCTCTACCACCTCGTCGGCAAGTCGAATAATCGAGTGGCCATTAGGCTCGCCGGCATTGGCTGAGGGTTCCAGCCACTGTTTCGTCCGGTACATATTCCGTAGAAATTGTTCAGGATGACGATCAAAAGCAGCGGCCGCCACGCCAGGTTGACGATTGAAGTGGACGATATAAAAGTCTGGGCCCAACATTTTTTCCCAGAAGGCAATAGGATCCGCAGGCTCTCGCGGCCAAAAGGGGACTGACAGATTCGCAACCCCAAGGACCCTGTCAGGATGCAGCAGCGCGTGGTGCCAGACGACAATCGCGCCCCAGTCGTGGCCCACATAGATGGCCTGCTCAATATCCAGCGCGTCTAACAAGGCCACATGATCGCCGGTTAACTGATGGATATCATAGGCTTCCATTCCCGCGGGCTTGGACGACAAGCCGTAGCCACGTTGGTCTGGCGCTATGACATGATAGCCTTGCTGCACCAGTGCCGGAATTTGATAGCGCCAGCTATACGCCAACTCGGGCCAGCCGTGGGCCAGCACGATAGGAATGCCACCCTGCCCGGCTTCATACACAGCCAGATCAATACCATTCACGGGGATCATGCGGGCGGTCGGAAAATTCATGATGGAGCTACCTCTGTCATTAGTTCATTCGAGCTGGCGTCGCTGGCGTCTATGATAAGCTCTGATCCAGGTTCCAAACCAGCCATTTTCGGTTGACTCTGCCATGGGCGCACTGAACAATGCAGCAAGTCAGGGACAACGTTGATGACACTGGTCTCAACAACATTGATCTCAACATTCACGTTAATACGCATTCAAACATTCATTCAAACATTCATTCAAACATTCATTCAAATGAAGGGGAATAACCATGGCCATAGGTGTCATTGCCAAGCTAGCGATCCAACCGGGTAAAAATAGCGAGTTCGAGGGCATATTTGCCGAACTTCAAGCGGCCGTGGCCAACAACGAGCCCGGCAACCATTTCTACGCGTTGCACAAGTCTAGGACCGACGAAAATCAATACATCGTGCTTGAGCAGTATGCTGACCAGGCCGCCCTTGATGCCCACGGCGCCTCAGACCACTTCAAAACAATTGGTGCAAAAATGGGCCCCTGCATGGCCGGTCGCCCACAAGTGGAATATGTTGACGCCCTTTAGGGCAAACAAGCCTTAAGGGTAGTTTTCGAAAGGTTCCTGCAGGTCCTTTCTTTATAGATCCTGCAGGGATCTTCCTAAGCGGATAACCTCCGCGACATTACTGTTCACAACGAGACTTGTGAGCGGATTCCAAACCAGAACATTAGCCGACATCGCAGACACGACCCGACAACAGGCATGATGTCAGCGTGCCAGGACCTCCCGCCCCTGTGTAAAAGCCCTTCGATGAAAACCTGCCTATGCAGGCAGTCCTAACGACGATGCAATTGTCGCTGACTAATGCTAGATTGCGCTCTTCGTCAATTTAATCATGTCGAGTCGGCACCATGACAGCTCCTATCAGTCCACGACGAGTAGATTTTTCAACCAAGCTCTATTACGGCTTTGGCGCCGTCGCCAACGGCGCGAAGAGCAACGGTTTTAACTACCTGCTGTTGTTTTACTACAGCCAAGTCATCGGCCTTCGCGCTGACCTGGTATCCATTGGCATACTCATCGCGCTGATCTTCGATGCCGTATCAGACCCGCTGGTGGGTTACATATCAGACAACTTTCATTCGCCCTGGGGCAGACGTCATCCATTTATGTACGCCGCGGGCTTACCCGTCGCTGTCGCCTACTATTTTCTCTGGTCACCACCCGCCTGGGATGAAGGTGCGCTGTTTTTGTACTTCGTTTGCATCGCAGTATTGATACGCACCTTGATTACCTTTTACGAAATTCCCGCTACCGCCCTCGTTGCCGAACTGACTGACGACTACGATGAGCGGACTGAAATGATGAGCTTCCGCTATTTTTTCGCTTGGTGGGGCGGCTTAACCATGGCGGTTTTGAACTATCTGGTGTTTCTACCGGAAGATAAAGGTGGCCTGGAATATATTGAGGGCTGGCACAATTATGGCTTGGCGGCTTCCTGCATTATTTTCCTGTCAATTTATGTCTCCACGGTAGGCACTCACAAACATATTCCCAATTTACGCCAGCCACCACCGAAGCAGGTCTTCAACTTCAAGCGCACCTTTGGCGAGCTGAAAGAAACTCTGTCCAATCGATCGTTCTTTGCGTTGTTTGTTACGGCTTTGCTTAGTGCCGTGGCCGCTGGCGTGTCTACCTCCCTGAGCATCTACTTTTCGCGGCACTTTTGGGAATTTACCAGCACCGAAATTGGCTATATGAATCTGCCGTATTTCCTCTCCGCATTTCTCGCCCTGATGATCGC
>JABMOJ010000312.1 GCA_013204195.1 SAR86 cluster bacterium | reverse complement strand
GTCGTGTTGGTGTACCCTTGCGGCGAGTTCGGTTAAACCCGGTAGAAATTGGTCTGACGAGAAGCCTATGGTGTTGGGCATTGATGCGCCGGCAGGCCAGGTAATTGCTGAGGTTTCCAGAATCAGCATGGCCGCGCCACCTCGAGCGCGGGCCTCATAATAGGCGATAAGTTTTTCGCTGCAATGGCCGTCGAGGGTGGAAAAGTTGGATCCCATGGCGGCGAGGATCATCCGGTTCTTCAATGTCAGACTGCCGAGATCGGCCTTAGAGGTCAGGTGCAGGTGCCGCAGTTTTTGTTTCATGGGGTTTTTCTCAGGCCCACGAGAATCATCGGTGCTACCAGGATGCTTGCCATCATGCCTGTCCATAATCCCTTAAATAGGCTGTATTGCAGGGCTGTGAAGCTGTCTACCCCAGCAAGATAAATTCCCATGAGAATCAGGGGCGCAATCAGGAGCATGCCTGCTAGGCCAAAGAGTGTAGCGTTCAGCATTAGATTGTCAGGCAAGCGGATAATCCAGTTTTCAACTATTCGGCTGGGGTCTGGATGAAATGCGGCGACCTTGCCGAGTCGGGCTTTACGGCGCTGCATGGGGATAACGATCAGGGTGACAATAAATGGCAAGATAAAAGCGGTGGCTAGTATGTCGACAGCAAAGCTATGATCACCCCACCAGTCCAGCAGACCCTTATCTTTAATTAACAACCAGGCGATAAGACCATTAAAAAATGCATTACTTAAACCGTTTATGGTAAGTTCGTGCTTAATATGGTGAGCCAATTCCTGCGTCATCGCCACGAATACATCCTATTCTTAACAAAGCAAAGTCTGGATAGTAGCCGCCTTGACCGCTGAAAACACAACGTCAGGGTTCGAATCAATTAGCATTTTCCTTCGTCGCAAAGAAACCTGTTATGCATGATCTTGGTGGAATAGACATACCGGCGCGGAAATTCCTACGTTTACTCGACTATTTGCATACCATTGGCCTGGATGCCGATGAGATTGCTCGGCGGGTTGGTCTTGATCATGGCCAGCTAAAGAAATCGAGCAGTGACTGGTTGCTGCCGGCACATACCTATTCGCGTCTCTACATGGAGGCGGTCATCGACATGCAAACGCTGGATAAGCCGCTGCCGTGGGCTGCGGGTATCGGCAGCGACTTTTTTGAAATGATGTGTCACTACGCTATCGGCGGTAGTAATCTAGGCGCGGTATTGCAGCGAGCAGCAAAATTTGAACAGCGGGTTTATAGTTTGAGTGGTCATCGCGTATCACTCAGCAGCGACGATGAATTTGCTTATCTCCACTATGAACTAGATCTGCAGAGTGTTGACGACGTGTTGTTGCCGACGTGGTGGGATCGTGCGGAAAGTTTTGAGGCCGTTGCAAAGGCCTCAGGCTTGCTGGTTTGGCATGCCTTTTGTGGTTGGTTGATTGGCCGTTCCATTGCCGCCACCCGTGTCAGCATCTCGGCGCCGCCCGTCAGCGATGCCTATGCCGTGGGCTTGCAGCAAGCAATGGGTTGCCCTGTAACATTTTCGGCGTCTGAAAATGTTTTGGTTTTTCCGCGCTCCGTCCTTGATTACAGGCTTGTTCATACCATAGATTCACTCTCAGAATTTCTAGCTAATACGGTCTACCAACTAATCCTCATTGAACGCAAGCCTGCCAGTACCAGTGCCGCAATTCGGTCTTTGGTGGGTATAGATTTCAAAGAGGGAATGCCGTCGTTCGCCGACATCGCCCATCGACTGCACCTGTCAGCGTCCAGTTTGAGACGCCGGTTAATGATCGAAAATACGAGCTACCAAATCCTTAAAGACGAATTGCGCTGTGCGAGCGCGGTCGATTATCTTGTCAATTCAACCATTAAAATCAGCGACCTCTCCGACCTTTTGGGTTACACCGAGCCCAGTTCCTTCGTCAGATCCTTTCGCGGATGGAAAGGCGCGACACCAAAAACCTACCGCCAGCAACACCAGCCAAAACTCGTTGAAGACAAGCGGGCATAGTCGAAAAGGACTATGCGGCTGACTTGCTCATTCACGATCTAGCATAGAGATTCAATCCCAAGCTAAGCTATCAGGCTTTTGTGCGGC
>JABMOJ010000311.1 GCA_013204195.1 SAR86 cluster bacterium | reverse complement strand
TGCGTGCTTACCCGACTTCAGAGGGTGCAGGTGACGATGGGCTGATGCTTAATATTGAATTTGAAGCCAGAGTGGCGCCGCAAACCAAACTGAGTATTTTCTTAGATGCTGGAGAAATTCGCTTAAATAAGACACTTACGGTTTCAAACTTGACGGTGCCAAATAAATATAGCCTGGTAGGTTGGGGATTAAGCGCGAGTCACAGGTTCGGCCAACATTCGGAACTGAAGCTGACAGTAGGTCGGCGGATTGGCGGCAATCCAGGCGCTAGTGAAACTAGCGGCAATGACAATAATGGCACATTGATAGAAAACCGCATTTGGGCGAGTTGGATAGTGAGTATATGAATCGACACGTCGCAAATATTAGCGCTGTGACGCTACTGTGTTTGGGCGTGGCGGCCTATACAAACAGCTTGGCTGCAGACCCAGTCTCTGACACGACTTTGCCTACGGGAGGTCAGGTGGCCGCGGGGCAGGTTGGCATTTCTCAGTCTGGCAGTCAGATGAGCCTGTTGCAGTCGAGCGATCGAGCCGTGGTCAATTGGCAGAGTTTTGATGTGGGTAGTGACGCAGCGGTTCAGTTTCTGCAGCCCAGCGCCACGGCCAGCATTCTCAATCGCGTCTCTTCGCAAGCACCTTCGAAAATACTTGGAAAAATTACTGCTAACGGTCAAGTTTTTATACTCAATGCCAGCGGTGTTATCTTTGGTCGTGACGCGCAGGTAGATGTGGGCAGCATGGTCGCTGGCGCTATGAAAATTACCGACGAAAACTATCTTAATGGTAACCAGGTATTCACAGATGGCCAGGGCGCTGTTATCAATCAGGGGAGTCTGACCGCAGCTGATGGCGGCTTAATCGCTCTGTTGGCGCCAGAGGTGATCAATGAAGGCGTAATACGCGCCAAGCTCGGCACTATTGTTTTGGCAGCAGGTGAAGCGATTACATTAACTAATTCACTGACGGGCATGACGGTGGTGGTTGAGCAATCGGCCATAGACGCGCTTGTTGATAATCGTCATTTGATTAGTGCGGAAGACGGTACAGTGTTTATCAGTGCCCGCGATGCAGCTGAGTTGCAGGCATCAGTAGTGACCAACAGTGGAGTTATACAGGCGCGCAGCGCACGGCAGGTCGGCGGTCTGATTCGGTTAGAGGCTGGCGTTCTGTTAAATACCGGCGTGCTAGATGCAAGTAGCAACGCGGATGATGGTGGGTCAATCGAAATCATTGCCGACAAATTAAGTTTATCGGGCGCCGAGTTGAATGTTAACGGTGCGTTGAAAGGCGGCGAAATTCACCTGAGTGCCACCGATATCAGCTTGCTGGACGACACAAGGCTGTCCGCGGTTGGCGACTTAGGCGGGGGTGATATAGCGATCGGTGGTGGTTGGCAGGGTGCATCAATCAATGACCGCCCGGCGGCGGTAACGGTATTGGTGGGCTCTGAGGTGTTGCTTGATGCTTCTGCCGCCGTGAGCGGTGACGGCGGCGATATTGTGTTGTGGTCAGATGTTGGCGATCAGCAGTCGCAGACCAGAGTCTCGGGGGCAATGCTCGCAACCGGGGGCGTGATGTCTGGTCAAGGTGGAAGGATTGAAACCTCTGGTCACTATCTCGACGTCGCAGGCGTTAGGGTCGATACGCAGGCGCAAAACGGTGATGCAGGTCTTTGGTTGCTCGACCCGGCCAATATCGTGATTAGTCAATCAACAACCTTGAATACCACAGCGGATTCGGCTGGCACTTTTACGCCCACGAGTGGGTCTAATGATTCGGTGATTCAGGTCGACGACATACTCACGGCGCTGGCAAGCAGTAATGTGACAATTACTACGACCAATGAAAACGTCGCAGGTACCGCCGCCGGTAATATAAACATACAAGCCGACATTGCTTACACGGGCAGTAACGATCGGTCGTTGACGCTAATCGCCGATAATGAAATTAATCAGGATGCAGCTACAGCGATATCTTCTGCTAATGCGACACTCAATCTGGTGTTAGACAACGCGGTCGGCGGTGTTGTGGCCGGTACCATTGGTGCGCCCGGTGGCGATGACGTCAGTATCACCAAACAGGGCGCCGGCATCTTGACCCTAACCGGTACTAATACCTATCTAGGTGGCACAACCATCAGTGCCGGTGAATTGCAGTTGGGCGATGGCGGCATTGATGGATCGATCACTGGCGATATCGCCAACGCCGGGACTCTGACTTTTAATCGCATCGATACGGTGAATTTTGCTGACGTGATCAGTGGTGCGGGTGACCTGGTTCAGGCGGGTCTCGGTACGTTGAATTTGACGGGTGATAAT
>JABMOJ010000310.1 GCA_013204195.1 SAR86 cluster bacterium | reverse complement strand
GGTAATAAGGCGGCGCGGAAACAAATTTCCATGATCAAGGTCGCTGTGTCGCGCATTTATCAGGCGATCGCCGATCGAACCATTCAGATTTATGGCGCTCGGGGCGTGACAGGTGATACTCCTGCGGCTCAGGCCTTCAGTCGAGCCCGCGCGTTTCGCATCTATGACGGCCCAGACGAGGTGCATCTGCAAACGATTGCGCGACTCGAGGCCGGAGAACAAGATGTCGATGGCCCTGTGGGCAACCTGAACCATTACCTGTTCAATGGCGCTGAGTGACCTGACTGAATCCTGGCTAGATTGAACAAGAAAATCCCTGTCAGCCTGATACCGACGAGTGAATCTCGAGTGTCACGTTTGATTTTGCAGTACCGCTGAACCTGAAAGGAATATGCTATGAAAGCAGCTGTTTATTATGCAACAGGCACCCCTGATGTGCTGAAATATGAAGAGATCGCCGACCCCGTTTGTCACCCCCAGGGTATTCTGATCGCTGTTGAGGCGGTCAGTATCGAAGGCGGTGATCTGTTGAATCGCGCCGGTGGCGCTTTGGCTAAAAAGCCCCACGTGGTAGGTTATCAGGCGGCCGGCACAATCATCGAAGTCGGCAGCGAGGTCAAGGATCGCAAGGTCGGACAGCGGGTTGTGACCTCAGGGGCTGATGGCTCTCATGCGGCTATCCGGGCGGTGGCTGCCAGGAGTTCCTGGCTGTTACCGGACAGTTTGAGCATTGAAGAGGGTGCCTGCGTACCGATTCCGTTCGGTACTGCAGACGATTGCCTATTTGAATTTGGGCGGTTGCAAGCGGGCGAAACTGTGTTGATTCAGGGCGGGGCCGGTGGTGTCGGGCTGGCGGCTATCCAGTTAGCAAAGCGGGCGGGGGCGACGGTTATCTCGACCGCATCTAGCCAGACTAAGCTGGATTTTCTGACGTCAGTGGGCGTTGATCACTGTATCAACTATGTGGAATCCGACCTGCTGGCTGAAGTGAGGCGCATCACCAACAACCAAGGGGTCAACTTGGTGGTTGACCCTATCGGCGGTGAGGTGCTGCAGAATAGTATTCGCGCCATGGGCTATCGAGGACGGGTGACCACGGTGGGCAATGCCGGTCGAGAGGTCATGAAGTTTGACCTGAGTGGTTTGATGGGCATGAATCAATATATTCATGGGGTGTTTCTCGGTGCGGAAATCGGCACCGACCGTGTTTACAACATGATTCAGGCGCATATCGAGGCGGTGGCCAACGGCGAATTGAAAGTCTATATCGACAAGCAATTTGCGCTGTCTGATGCCGCGGCAGCCCATGCGCATATTGAAAGCCGCCAGGCCATTGGTCGGGTGCTCCTGATTCCCTGATTGCACCAGCCCGTCTGGCCAGGCTATTCAGCTGAATTGAATGGCTTGTCGCCGGGACGATCTGCACGGGTCGCGACTCGATCAAGGGCGCTATCAAGCTGGACCAGGTCAACAAACTCAAGCGTGAGATGAAATTCGCCGAGCGTCTCGCGGCCGAGTCCCAGTTCTTCGAGCCAGGCGAAAGGCTTCAAGTTCGCCCGTGTCTTGCAGGTCATTGAGGTAAGCCTCGGCCGCTCGAGCAAAGTCTATGTCTCTCGCACCGGCCTGTAGGTCGCACCCGATAGGGTAGATATTCATGTTTAGCTAGCTGCATTGGTACGTGTTTGGCTTCTGACTGGCGCTTGGCGTTAAGGTTCGAAATCAACTCAGATCTATTTCTGAACCAGAGTTTTGGCTATTGGTCAGGATCTGGATCGCCAAGCGGCATTGCATGCGGGGTCTTGGTAGGGGCATGATGGTCCTGCGAGGAAATGTCGGAGCAATAATGGAGCCTTCATGAATACTGCTTTTCAAGAACTGCTTGTGTTGCGGGGCCTTGAGCCGCCCACGGAAGCCATTGATTTGGTGGGCCAGGACCCCGTGCTGTCCACCCGTTTTACGTTGGGTGAAACGGCGGCTGCAGTGTTCGCGGCTATCGGTGTTGGGGTGAATGACCTGTGGCAGCTGCAGACAGGACGCCGCCAAGACCTGAGCATTAAAATACCGCATGCAGCGGCAGCGCTGCGCAGCTACAACTATTTTAATGTAGAAGAGTCTGGTGCCAGTGGTCATGATGCCAGTGCGGCATCAATCAATTGGGCCCTGCAGCAACAGCGCCAGCGTATTTCCACGCCACATCCGACTCGGGATGGTCGATATTTCCTGCCACACATGGGGTTGCCGCATTTAGCTCAGCGAGCACTGGATGTCCTCAAATGCGACTATGAGCTCGAGGCAGTGATCAATGCCGTGGCTGGCTGGGATGCTTTGGCCTTGGAAGAGGCGATTGCCGCAGTGGGTGGTTGTGGTGCCATGGTGCGCAGTGCTGCTGAATGGGCGGCTCATCCACAAGGTCAGGCCTTGGCAGGGCGGCCATTGGTGGAGATCATCAAGATTGCGGACAGTCCGCCAGAACCGGTGGGGCTGGTGGCTACCGGTCGACCGCTGAGCGGTCTGAAGGTATTGGATTTGACCCGCATTCTGGCGGGGCCAACCTGTGCTCGAACCCTATCCGAACACGGCGCTGAAGTGTTAATGGTGACCGCCGAACATCTGCCGCAGGCTGACATGTTCGTTCGAGACACGAGCCATGGTAAACGTAGCTGCTTTCTCAATTTAGATGTGGACGCTGAGCGCCAACAGCTCCTTGAGTTGGTGCGTACCGCTGACGTGTTCTCCCAGGGCTATCGGCCTGAGGTGCTGGCCAATCGTGGTCTATCACCGGCGGCACTGGCGGAAATTCGCCCCGGCATCATCTATACTTCGATGAATTGCTATGGCTTCGATGGTCCCTTCGCGGCTCGAGCAGGTTGGGAGCAATTGGCCCAAGCGGTGACCGGCATTGCTGCGGAACAGGGTGGCGAAAGGCCCGCATTGCTGCCGGCGGCGGCTTGTGACTACACCACCGGCTATCTCGCCGCTTACGGTACCCTGCTGGCGCTGGGTCGGCGAGCGCGAGAGGGTGGGGCC
>JABMOJ010000309.1 GCA_013204195.1 SAR86 cluster bacterium | reverse complement strand
GTGGTGCTTGAGAAAGGCATCAAAGCGAAGCTGGTAAAGAAAGACGAAAAGAACATGAAGCTCCTGGGCACCTCTTACACGATGTCTCAAGATATGGGTAAGGCGATTGATGCCTGGGGCGAAGCGGCGAGACTGTCGAAAGAGGGCGACAACTACTATCGCTTGGCACAGGCATTGGCTAACGAAGATCGGCATAAAGAAGCGATAGTCGCCTATGAGCAAGCATTGGATAATGACGTTAAAAATAAAACCAACGCCTACTTCTGGTTAGGGATTTCCCAGATGCAGTTGGAACGTTGGGACGCAGCGTCAAAGTCTTTTCGAGAGGCGGCTAAAGATAAGGATATGGAGAAGAGCGCTAAGCGGTATCTGAAGTATATAGCTGGTGAGAAGTATCGTCAGGAAGAACTGCGGAAAATGTTAGAGGCCTGACAGACAGGCTTTTAGCGGCAAAACAAAAAAAAGAGGCATTTGCCTCTTTTTTTTGCCTCTTTTTTTTGCCCGTTATTGATGTCTTGCTGGCTGATATGACTGAATTGATGAATAACGTAGCAGGCGGCTATTTTTTTGCCGGTCGCTTACCTTTGGTCTGATGGTTATTGCGAGCGGTGAGAATAGCGAGTTCTGCTTTGAATTTTCGGTAGGTATCCAGTCGCGCTTGGGGTAAGTCGCCGGCATTAATGGCTGTGCTGACTGCGCAGTGGGGTTCCGTATGGTGCTGGCAGTCATTAAATTTACAAGTCAGTGCCAGATCAGCGATATCACTGAAGCTTGCCATGAGTGTTTCCTGGTCTGCCCAGATTTGAATCTCGCGCATGCCAGGGGTATCGATGAGCATCCCGCCACTCTCAAGCTGACACAACTCTCGAAATGTCGTGGTATGCCGGCCACGACTATCACCTTCGCGTACCGCGCCGGTGTCAAAACGATCATGTCCCAGTAGGTAATTAGTGATTGTTGATTTACCGACGCCGGAAGATCCCAGTAAGGCCACGGTTTTCCCGCGCGTCACGTAGTCGCGCAGGGTCTCCATACCTTGGCCATTAGTCGCACTAACTACGTGAATAGGAGTCTTCATAGCGATGTTTTCGACCTTATCCAGTTTGGGTGCGAGGTTCTCGCACAGGTCGACTTTACTTAGAATAATGACTGGACTGGCACCGCTGGTCCACGCCAACAGGAGGTAGCGCTCAATGCGTTTCACATTGAAATTATCGTCCAGACCTGTCACGAGGAAGACGGTATCAATATTCGCAGCGACAACCTGTTCGTCATAGCGTTCCCCGGCCTCTTTTCGTGAGAACTTACTCTTGCGATTGAGGGTCACCTCGATCATTACGGTTGGAACCGCATCGATATCTCCTTGGTCCTCTTCGATCGGGCTAACCAGGACCCAGTCGCCTACCGTGGGCAGGTCAGCCTTGGACTGGCCTGCACTTCGTGCACGACCCGGGAGGAGGCCAACCAGGGGTCCTGTGGCTGACAGTAGATGATATCGATTGAGGTCAGGCCGGCTAACGCGAGCCGGTATTAGATCTGGATGGTCAGCGGCTTGCGCGCTGAAGAATTTATCCCAACCGAGACGTTCGAGATGATCCTGGATGATTGAATCGTCACTCATAAAAATGGCTGCTCGATCAACAGAGTCGCTTTAATCACCGCGCTGAGTGTCGCCGCATATAAGTGGCAGGAAACTGATTGTTGGATTCTAGACTGCGGCGACGGGAACTCCGTTTAGCGGTGGCTGATACAGCGTTACGATACTGTGTGCTGCAGTTCAGAACAAGTGTCTGACAGGGATTAGCGCTTTGGTTTCGGCCACAGCGCACGAGTCAAAGGGATCAAAATGGCGATCACCACCAGGCTCATCAATACCACGGTGGTCGGACGTTCCCAAAGAAAGTTGAATTGTCCATTGGCTACGGCTAGTGCTCGGCGTAGGTTATCTTCAAGCATACCGCCGAGTATAAAACCGAGGAGTAAAGGTGCCATAGGGAAGTCTAAGAGTCGCAATAATACTGCGCAGATGGCGATCAGTACCATCATTTGAATGTCGAAGACATTAAAGGAGACGAGATAAACCCCCATCAGCGAGAAAAACATGATGATCGGAATGAGATATTGCCTTGGTACCAGCAGTAGACGTGCGATATAGGGAATCAAGGGCAGATTCAGGACCAACAGCATCAGGTTGCCAAAATACATGGAGACGATCACTGACCAGAATATTTCAGGTTCGTCGATGAACAACCGCGGTCCTGGTTGGATGCCATAGGCAAGCAAAGCGCCGAGTAAAATAGCGGTGGTCCCAGAGCCGGGAATGCCCAGAGTCAACAGTGGCACGAATGAACCCGTGCAGGCGGCATTGTTGGCGGCTTCAGGTGCCGCGAGGCCTTTCAGTGAACCCTGGCCGAATTGCTTGCGATCTTCGTCGTTTGCGAGGTTACGTTCAACACCATAGGCCAGGAACGACGCGATCGTCGCACCGGCACCCGGTAAAACGCCTACAAAAAAACCGAGGACGGAGGACCTCGAAATGCTGGGGATAATCGAGGTGAATTCGGGTAACGAGAGATGCAGGCTGGTCTTGTCGAGGCGCATGGCTGGCTCGCTGTTGCTACTCGGTTTGAGGACCATCATCACGGCCTCGGACAGGGCGAAGGTGGCCATTGCCAGCATGAGGAATGAAATGCCGTCGATCAGATCCATTCGACCGAACGTAAAACGTTGGACACCCGCCGAGAGGTCGGTACCGACCGTGGACAGCATCAGTCCAAAACAGGTCATCATTAACGCCTTCAGATACTCTCCCTGACTTGAAAAAGCGGAAACCAACGTCAGGCCCAAGAGCATCAAGGCAAAGTAGTCTGCCGATTGAAAGCCCAGGGAGAGGTCTGCCAGAAAAGGCGCTGTAGCAGCCAGAAGTATCGCGGCAAGAGTCCCGCCGGCGAAGGAAGAATAAGCCGCTATGGCCAGTGCCTTGCCGGGTTGGCCCTTGCGGGCGATGGGATAGCCATCGAAGGCTGAGGCAACGGTGCCTGCCACACCTGGGGCATTGATCAGAATCGACGAGGTGCTGCCACCAAAGATAGCACCGTAGTAAACGCCGGCGAGCAGAATCATGCCACTGCTCGGATCAAAGCCATAGGTAATGGGGATCATCAGGGCGATGGCGGTAATTGGCCCGAGACCCGGCAACATGCCAATGAGGGTACCGGTAGCACAGCCGGCGAACACCAGCATCAGGTTGTGGAACGTCAGGACAGTTTGCAAGCCGATCAACATTCCGTCGAGCATTACCCTGCGACTCCCAGATACTGGAACAACTGCTCGGGGAGGACGCCGGGCGCGAGATAAATGCCCAATTTGTCCATCAGTAACCAGAAGCCCATGGCAATAGTCGCGGCTACCAGCAATGGCGCTCGAACAGATTGCACACCTAGCACTAAGAAGGCAGTCACCAAAAACAAGATGGTGGCAATGACAAAGCCCAGTGGCTCTAGGAGAAATCCATAAGCGCTCATTAATACCAGTAAAAGGCCGGCGGGTAGCCAGTTGAGGTTAAGAGCCGTTGACCAGTCGGTTTTAGGTGTGGGAATGACTATCAGCAAGATAGCGCAGAAGATCCCCGCGATGGCAATAAGGTAAGGCATGGACCGGGCGTTGAACATTTCCTGTTCGGACCAGTAATCCAAAGTAATGTCACCCGCATAAACCCCGTAGGCGATGCACAGGATCAGAAACAAGACGCCGCCAAGTCGAGCACTGGTCATCAATGCCATACTACTGTCCCGGTGACGGCAAGGGGCGCAAGAATCCCAGTTGGCGCATCAGGGTGCCGATTTCAAGTTCC
This sequence comes from SAR86 cluster bacterium, assembly GCA_013204195.1. Taxonomy (GTDB): domain Bacteria; phylum Pseudomonadota; class Gammaproteobacteria; order Pseudomonadales; family Azotimanducaceae; genus UBA4582. The sequence goes on along the minus strand of JABMOJ010000309.1, from coordinate 1,543 downwards.
TGCTGCTCAAGGAATTGATAGAAATCATCTCCCTGTTTGAGTTGCAGGGTCCAGCTGTTCCTGCGTCTAACCTCTTCGAAGGCGGGCGTTGCGACGACGGCTTCGATGGTCTCCATCATATCCAGATAACGTTGCGGTGGCAGGCCCTTAGCCGCGAAGACCCCTCGCCAGTTGGAGAATTCAAGTGCGTAGCCCTGCTCAGCGAGGGTTGGAAAGTTCGGGGCATCAGCCAGTCGCTGTAATGCGGTGATGGCAATTACCCGGACTTCACCCGCGCGCGCCATATCGATAGCTTCACTCAGCCCCGTAGAGAGCAATTGGGACTCGTGCGAGAGAATGCCAGCCATCGCCTTGCCGCCGCCGTCATAGGCGATATAAACCACCTTGCGGGGATCACCACCAGCCATCTCAATAGCGCGCGCGAAGATAAAGTGGTCGGTACTGCCTCGAACAGAGCCGCCGGCGACCTTTACGGCGCGAGGATCGGCAGTGAAGGCTTGCACGACGTCGTGGAAATTCATGAGTTTCGAGTCCTTAGGGACCACGAAGACACTGTAGTCAGCGATGACTGCTGTGATGGGGACTAGATCTCGAAAGGATTGTGGAAAGACTTTTTGGAGTGACCTGACCACCATGGGTGTTGAATTCATCAACAGCGTGTAAGGCTGACGCTCGGCAGACTCGATCAGTTTGGCAATGGCGCGACCGCCGCCGCCGCCCGAAAGATTCTCAAACGAGACATCGTTTACCAGGCCGGATTTCACCAGCGCCTCACCAATGCCGCGAGCGGTGCCGTCCCAACCGCCGCCAGGCCCTGCGGGGATGAGAAAGTGGGTCTTCGGCAGGAGCTCGGCAGACGCCGACAGGCATAACAGCAGGCCGGCGGTTACGATAAAACCTTTCAACAGCGCCATAGACATCTGCTAGCGATTCAAGAAATTAAGTGGCAGGCCAGGACAGTGCCACGGCATGGAAACCAGCTTGCCAGTGGCGGAGAGGGTGATATAAGCGGTTTGGAGATTTTCGCCACCGAAGCAGATATTGGTGGTCAAAATATCTGGCATGTCGATAAATCGCGCGGTTGCGCCATCAGCTGAGTGTACGGTGATGCCCCCGGTAATCAGGGTCGCCACACAGACATTCCCGTCACTGTCGACCGCCAGTGAGTCAAACATATGGTAGTCAGGTAATTGGGCGAGCATACGCCGGCTGCCGCCGAGTTCCCCGGGCGCCTTGATATCAAAGGCCCAAACACGGCCAGTCGGGGTTTCCGCCACATACAAGGTGGCCTCATCGGGCGATAAACCAATACCGTTAGGTGCCTCTAGCGGGAAGATGACCTCTTTAATCTGTTGGCCGTCGATGGACGCGTAATAAACCCCCGTGCGATCTTTGTCTCGTGGTCTATTTTTGCCGTGATCAGTAAACCAGAAACCACCTTGTTGATCGAAGACGATGTCATTGGGGCCGCGCAAGGGGTTGCCGGCACAGTGGGTATATAACGTCTCGACCTCGCCGGTGGCGAGATTCACGCGTTCAATGC
>JABMOJ010000308.1 GCA_013204195.1 SAR86 cluster bacterium | reverse complement strand
TCCTGGAATACGGCATTGGCGATTGTCTGCGGTAATAGTGTAATCTGGAAGCCGTCGGAAAAGACCCCCCTGACAGCCCTTGCCTGCCAAGCTATCTTCAGCGCAGCAATCGCGGAATTTGGTGATGCACCGGAACACCTGAGCCAGCTGCTGCTTGGCGATGCCAGCATTGCCAGCAAAGCATTGGATGATCCTCGAATACCCTTAATCAGCGCGACGGGCAGTTCGGCCATGGGCCGCGCGGTGGCGCCCAGGGTAGCTGCTCGTCTAGGCCGTACGATTCTCGAACTGGGGGGTAACAATGCCATCATTGTCTGCCCAAGTGCAGACCTTGATATGGCGGTACGCGCTATCGTCTTCGGGGCTGTGGGTACGGCAGGACAACGTTGCACATCCACTCGCCGGCTGTTTGTTGAGGAATCCATCTATGCCGAATTGTACCAGCGACTGCAAGCAGCCTATGCCTCCGTCGCGGTTGGCAACCCCTTAGACGAGGGCACGCTGGTAGGACCGCTGATCGATCAACAGGCCTTTGAGCAGATGCAAGCTGCGCTGCAGACCGCCGCCGCTACTGGCGCCAAAATCACCGGTGGTGACCGCGTGACCGTCGCCGGCCTCGAAGCCGCGTTCTATGTGCGACCAGCACTGGTCGCCATGCCGACCACAGAAGCCAACGTCAGCGTCGAAACCTTCGCGCCGATATTGTATGTCTTCAGTTACAAGACATTAAACGCGGCGATCGCCGCTAATAATGCGGTTCCCCAAGGTTTGTCTTCCGCTATCTTCACTAACGATGTCCGCGAGGCAGAGCGTTTCACTTCGGCGACAGGCAGTGATTGCGGTATCGCCAACGTCAATATTGGTACCAGCGGCGCAGAAATTGGCGGCGCATTCGGTGGCGAGAAAGACACAGGCGGTGGTCGCGAATCTGGTTCGGACGCCTGGAAAGGCTATATGCGTCGCAGTACCAATACCATCAATTACTCATCGGAGCTGCCCCTGGCCCAGGGGATCAAATTCGACCTGGCATAAGCGCGGCTCAAGCCTTAACGCTTTGATAAAAAAACGGCGGGCAGATTCATGAAGATTCTGCCCGCCGCTTAGTTTACCGCTTGAACGAAGACGCTTTAGCCCCGTTGGTCGATACTCGTATAGGCTCTGTTATCTGGTCCAATATAATCCGCGCTGGGGCGGATCAAGCGATTATTGGAACGCTGTTCGATCACATGAGCAGCCCAGCCGGTAACGCGAGACATGACAAAGATGGGGGTAAAAATCTTGGTTGGAATGCCCATATAGTTATAGGCCGAGGCGTGGAAAAAATCCGCATTCGGAAACAGCTTTTTCTCGTCCCACATGGTCTTGGCAACCGCCACTGAGATATCAAACAGGGTCGTGTCGCCAGCTTCATCAGCGAGCTTACGCGCCCATTCCTTAATAATATCGTTACGGGGATCATGGGTGCGATAGATCGCATGACCAAAGCCCATAATGGTTGCTTTGCTCTCGAGCATGGCCAGGATACCCGTTACGGCTTCTTCCGGTGTCTTAAACTTTTCGATCAGCTCCATCGCCGCTTCATTCGCACCGCCGTGAAGTGGGCCGCGCAGGGTTCCGATGGCAGCAGTTACACAGGAATACATATCCGACAGGGTTGCGGCACAGACTCTTGAAGCAAAGGTGCTGGCATTAAATTCATGCTCTGCGTACAGAATCAGCGAACAGTTCATCACTTGGCGATGCATCTCAGAGGGCGTATCGCCGCGCAGCATCTTCAGAAAGTGACCGCCAATACTGGCTTCGCCGGTATCGGTGTCAATTGGTACGCCATCATGGGTAAAGCGATACCAGTAACAGATAATTGCTGGCAACGCGGCCAACAGGCGGTCCGCTGCCTCTTGTTGCTCAGCGAAGGTTTTCTCTGGCTCCAGGTTGCCTAGCATAGAACAACCGGTACGCATCACATCCATGGGATGGGTGTCTTTCGGAATCAACCCCAGTACAGCCTTCAAGCTGTCAGGCAAACCACGCATCGCGGTTAACTTATCAATGTAGTCGGCCAGCTGCGACTTTGATGGCAACTCGCCGTACAACAACATGTAGGCGACTTCCTCGAATTGTGCATTCGCCGCCAAGTCGTCGATCCCGTAACCTCGGTAAGTTAACCCAGAGCCTTCCTTGCCGACCGTGCACAGGGCCGTTTCGCCTGCAGACTGACCCCGTAAGCCAGCGCCTCCCAGTTTTTTCTCAGCCATCTGATTTTCCCCTATTTATCCGTTGATATAAAAAGATTGTAGCGAACCGTTACGAATTGCTCGATTCTTTAGTGAACAATTGGTCCAGTTTGTCTTCGTAGTCGTGGTAGCCCAGAAACTCGTACAGATCGTTACGGGTCTGCATGGTGTCAATCACCGCTTGCTGAGACCCTTCTTTACGCAAGGTCTGGTAAACGTTGAGCGCTGCGGCATTCATTGCCCGGAACGCTGACAGTGGATACAAGGCCATCTTAATACCAACCGACGCCAGTTCCTCGGTGGTATAACAGGGCGTTGCGCCGAATTCGGTAATGTTGGCCAACACCGGGATCTTCACCGCGTCGACGACCTGCTGATACATGTCGAGGCTAGTCATCGCCTCGGCGAAAATGGCATCGGCGCCAGCCGCTTCAAAAATTCTGGCACGCTCGATCACTTCTTCAAGGCCGACAACGGCCAAGGCGTCGGTACGCGCCATGACGACGAAGGCGTCATCAGTCTTCGCATCAACTGCAGCTTTGATGCGGTCCGCCATCTCGGCACGGCTGACAATTTCCTTATTGGGCCGATGACCACAACGTTTCTGCGCGACCTGATCTTCAATATGCACGCCGGCGGCACCGGCCCTGATCATTTCTTTGACGGTTCTGCTGATATTAAAAGCGCCACCCCAACCGGTGTCGATATCGACCAGCAATGGCAGGCTCGATGCACCTGTGATCCGCCGAACATCTTCCAGGACATTGTCCAGCGAGGTCATACCCAAGTCGGGCAAACCGTATGAGGCATTCGCCACACCGGCACCAGACAGGTAAATACACCGGTAGCCTGAAGCCTCGGCCATAATCGCCGTATAGGCGTTGATGGTCCCGACCACTTGCAGAGGAGTCTCCTGCTCGATCGCCAGCCTGAATTTTTGTCCCGCAGTCATCATTCCATTTCCCTCTTTTGGTCCGCATATAAAAGCAGTCAAGTATACAGAAAACTGACCTCGCGTCGCGTAAATATTAGTCCTTGAGTCCCGTCGACGTTAAACTGCTCCCCTCAATCGACGTAGAATGCGCCATGCTCTGGAGTGTAGAAATATTGCCTTACGAAACCGACGCGTTCGCGTGGTTTCGGCGTCTAGAGGACCAACATCTGCCCTTCCTGCTCGAGAGTCATGGCGCCGCGCAGCAGCGTTACGACATCATTGGCGCCAACCCAAGTAGCACCATTGAGGTCATCCAGGGCGAAGTGCGAGTAGACCAGGTGCTCACGACGCTGGATGCTTTCGATGCGGTCGAACAAACAGTAAAAACTATGGCGCCAGACTCAGCTTGCCCGCTAGACCTGCCATTTCAAGGCGGCGCGGTTGGATTTTTCGGCTATGAGCTCACTCATCGCGCGCAAAAACTCCCAGGACGCTCTGGCTCGGAGCGTGATTTGGCGGACATGCTAGTAGGCATTTATGACATCTTTATCGTTATCGACCATGAACTGCGCCAAACTCACCAGGTTTGCACGCCAGGGGCCACGGCCAACGCCAAGGCACTTTGGGCCAAACTGTTAGCGCCATCGCGC
>JABMOJ010000307.1 GCA_013204195.1 SAR86 cluster bacterium | reverse complement strand
TCTGTAGAGCTCGTCTGGCCCTAGCCGAATGAGCTCTTCTGGATCCTCAGTTAAATCAAAACAGATAATACCGTTAGGGTTCGTCGGATGGACGCACAACGGCAGAACCACCGCAAGACAACCTCGGTGCGCGGGATACATTGATGAGACGTGAACAATGGCGGACTTACCTAACGGATAAAGTTGATCGCGTACAGGGCCTTTGCGCCGCAAGTTGAACAGATAGTCGTAGAGTTTACCCTGTGCCTGGCGCAGCTTCCTGGTTACATCGATCGTCGCCATGACATCCGCCACCGCATCATGCGCATTCGCATGACCCACCTGGTTTGCCTGGGTCAGTTGTTCAAGTCTAAACGACGGTATGCCGGGCGCGCGCTCTGGCCAATGAAAACCCTCTGGACGCAGGGCCTGGGCCATGCGGAATAGATCAATAACGTCCCAGCGAGAATTGCCACCTTGCCATTCTCGCGCATAGGGATCTAAAAAATTACGATACAGGGTGTTGCGGGTGAATTCGTCATCGAAGCGAATACTGTTAAACCCAGCCACGCAAGTGCCTGGCTGACTGAACTCTGCAAGAATCGCCGCAATGAAATCCGTTTCCCGCAGGCCCTGGCGCTGCAAGTCAGACATATTAATACCCGTCACTGCAATGGCATCCGGTGACGGCACCACATCGTCACCGGGATAGCAGAACAGGTTCACAGGCTCACCCAACACGTTCAAATCAAGGTCGGTGCGGATGCCCGCAAATTGAATAGCCCGATCCTTCGCGGGATCGATGCCGGTGGTTTCCAGGTCATACCAATAGATAGTTTCAGCCATGAACGAATCATCACACATACTCGGAAGATTTCCAAAACCTATGGTCATGGTCCGAGCCATGTATAATCAGCCCTCAACTTGTCACCGTTCACGAGTGCAGCCCATTATGAGCTCTGAAAACATCAAACCCTTGTTACTTATCCTCGGCCCTATCGCCAGCGCCCTGGTATTTATGGCCCTGGATTTCTTTGGCTGGGAGGCTAAAGCCTGCTGGACCGGCGCTATAACGACCCTCTGTGCACTTTGGTGGATTTTTGAGCCCATTCCGATTCCGGCGACCTCCCTAATACCGCTGGCCCTGTTACCGGTCTTCGGCGTGCTGACCCCGAACGAAGTGGGCGCCGCCTACGGCAGCCCACTGGTATTGTTACTGATGGGAGGCTTTATTCTCTCGACGGCCATGGAGAAGAGTGGCGCCCACCGCAGGGTCGCACTCAACATGGTGCACCTGTTCGGCGGCACGAGCAGTCGCCGCCTGGTCTTCGGTTTTATGGCCGCGGCCGCAGTACTGAGCATGTGGATATCGAATACCGCAACCACCTTGATGTTGTTGCCGGTGGCTCTCGCCGTGATCGAGCGCTCCGACGACGCTGAATTGCCAACGCCCTTATTATTAGGCATTGCATACGCTGCCAGCGTTGGCGGCATTGGCACGCCCATTGGCACACCACCGAACCTAATTTTCCGCGAGATATACCTGCAATATACCGGTAACGAGATCGGCTTCTTTACCTGGATGACATGGGGCGTTCCGGTGGTACTGATTATGGTGCCACTCATTGGGCTTTGGCTCACCCGACATCTGAGCCATCAAGGTCACGTGAATATGCCCGCTGTCGGCGCCTGGCATACGGAAGAGCGCCGGGTCTTTCTGGTTTTCTCTCTAACCGCAATCGCTTGGATGACTCGAGGCCAGCCATTCGGTGGCTGGAGCGAGTGGCTGGGCGTACCCGGCGCTAACGATGCCAGCGTGGCGCTGGTAGCTGTTGTCGCGATGTTTCTGATCAATGACGGCAAAGGTGCGAAGTTACTCAACTGGGAATCTGCCGGAAAAATTCCTTGGGGAATGCTCATTCTGTTTGGCGGCGGTATTGCGATCGCCAAGGGTTTCATCGTCTCGGGTCTAAGCGAAGCACTGGGCACCGCCTTATCCGGCATTGCTGGCTGGCACATTGTGTTTATGCTGGCGACTATCTGCCTGACCATCACTTTCTTGACCGAGATGACCAGCAATACCGCCACGACCAGCCTGATGATGCCGATTCTAGCGGCCGCCGCGGTCGCCACTGGCATGGAGCCTGCGCTGCTAATGGTACCTGCCGCCATGAGCGCCAGCTGTGCCTTCATGTTACCCGTTGCCACGGCGCCCAATACCATTGTCTTCAGCACCGGCAGGTTCCCCACCAGTGTCATGGCTAAAGAGGGTTTCGTGCTGAACCTGATCGGCGCCGTGGTGATTACTCTGGTGTGCGCGTGGCTGCTAACTGCTTAAGGAAGGCGTCGCGCTCGACTCGATCCAGTGTTGCCAGCTGTTGTACTTCACGGTAGAACGCTGGCAAATTCCCATCTAGGTTGGCGAGCCACACCTCGAAGCTCTTAACCCAGTCATTGTAGTCCGCTAACGCACCGATTTTGGCATTATTGATCTCGCCCGCCATCCATTCACTGAACACCTGGTCCGCTTGCCCGGCTGCAGCGAGCGTTCGGTATCGAGCTCGCAGGCCCTCAATAACCTGCGCCTTGCCTTCCCGTTTGACCACGTCTGGGGCGGTGCTGGCGTAAATTCCCGCCAGCTCAACTTTAGCCGCACTAATTAAGGTGATGACCTGTGATCGTTGTCGTTCCAGGACCAGATGATTTTCAAGCGCGGCACTTTGCTGCTGCAACTGCAACCAGCGCAGCAATGCCGCATGCTCAACAGCCGTCGCAAAACTCTCGTTAAATCGAGTATCGCCGGGAATATAGACCACTTTGTGGGCTAGCTCATGGAACAGCAACGCTGCAAGGCGGGTGTCATCTCGCTCAATAAATGTGTTTAGCAATGGGTCGGCGAACCAACCCAATGTCGAATAGGCGGCGACGCCAGCATAAAACGCATCAAACCCTTGTGCTGCCAGAGACTGGCTGAACTCGGCTGCTGAGGCCGACGAAAAATAGCCTTTGTAACTGACACACCCGGCTATGGGGTAACAGAAGGTTTTTAGATCCAGCGAAAATTCGGCTGCCGCAAAGACACTCCACACCACGTACGGCGAACCCACATCAACGTAGGTGGAAAAGGTAGCCTCCAAAGGTAATCCGAGCTCCCGTTCAGCAAACTGGCTGATCCGCCCAGCTAAAGCAATTTTTCGCTTCACCGCAGGTGTTACCGCCGGATCACTCAGCACCGTATCCAGGTCACGTCGATTAACGAGCAGCTGCAACTGGCCGCTGACAGCCTGCTGATAATAGCCCAGTGTGCTGCAACCCATAATCGGCAGCAGCACTAGCAAGACCAGCACTATCGATCGCCGCGAAGACATAGGCCTGCTCACGGCCAATTCCCCGGACTCTTGACACCTGTTTTTTTACCCATCTCGTTCCCCAACGCCAGCTTAGTCCCGGCTATAGCTGTTGGCCAGACTGGTCCACCCTGATAT